>JAGCVT010000010.1 GCA_017962225.1 Lachnospiraceae bacterium | reverse complement strand
GGCAATGGCAATACACTCCTACTAAGTAGTCAATGCTACAGAATAATAATTTAAAGTCCGCAGTATCTGAATGTATTATGGCACAGTTATTAAAAAGAAAGGAATGTATGTTAATTAGCTTCTGAATTAATCATACAAGATTAACATGGGTGGATTAATCGGGAAAATAATTTCGTTAATACTCGGTGTGATTATATTTATTGTGATAATCGGCGTAATAATTGCCGCGATTGTGACATTTAAACCTGTACATTATCAAACAGATTACAGAACCGATATAGGCTGGATAAGCAAAAATTTAAACGGAGTAGAAGGCGGAGAATACGAAGCAGGTTATGAATGCTGGAATATTTTAGGAACAACTCAGGTTGCTCCGGGCGCCGGCGGAGATACAAATTATCATGGTTATATAAAAATCTCTGAAGAAGAGACAGAGACGCTTAACAATGAATATAACTGGGTTACTGATTTAACACCTTTGCATGATATGGGAAATCTGAATCTTACATCTTATGATCCTGATGACTGGTATGTATGTGAGGATTTCAATAAAGACTACTTTTACGGTATGGGAATGAGAGACATCCGCTACGATAAAAACGGCACAATAATTTTCAGCAATGAATAATCAAATTGATCAATTGGGGACGGTTCTTAATTGATCAAAAAAGTCAAAATAGAACCGTCCCTGGTTGACACATTGGAGGGTAGACAGATGAAAAGGGTATTTCTTATAGTTTTAGACAGCTTTGGAATAGGAGAAGAGCCTGATGCCGATTTATTCGGCGATGTGGGTTCCAATACGATTAAGTCCTGTGCTGCGAGCGAATATTTTAACATGCCTAATATGGCCAAGCTCGGGCTGTTTAATATTGACGGCGTTGATATAAAAGATTTAAAAGTCAGCAAGCATGATGCATTAATTGCCCGTATGAGAGAAAAATCAATGGGCAAGGATACAACAATCGGCCACTGGGAAATAGCAGGCATTGTATCACCTAAGCCCATGCCTACATATCCTGACGGATTTCCTAAAGAAGTAATTGAAGAATTTGAAAAAAGAACCGGCCGTAAAGCCATTGTCAACGCCACTTATTCAGGTACAAAAGTAATAGCGGATTACGGTGATGAACATGTAAAAACAGGTGCTCTTATTGTTTATACATCGGCAGATTCGGTATTTCAGATTGCAGCGCATGAGGAAGTCGTTCCTCTTGAACAGCTTTATGAATACTGCAGAATTGCCAGAGAAATACTACAGGGTGAACACGGTGTGGGAAGAGTTATAGCAAGACCGTTCCTTGGAGAAAGCGGAAACTATTACAGAACGCCGCATCGCCATGATTTCTCGCTCATTCCGCCCAAGGATACCATGCTTAACATATTAAAAAATGCAGGTAAAGATGTACTGTCTGTCGGTAAGATTTATGATATCTTTGCGGGAAGTGGTATTACTGATTATGTTTATACCGAATCTAACGAAGACGGTATTAACAAAACGCTTGCATGGATGGACAGGGATTTTAACGGCATATGTTTTACCAATCTTGTTGATTTTGACATGGTTTACGGTCACAGAAGAGATGTTGACGGATATGCGAAAGCTCTAGCATATTTTGATTCAAGACTGCCTGAACTTTTATCAAAACTCGGTGATGATGACTGCCTTATGATAACTGCGGACCACGGCTGTGATCCGGCATTTACAAAGACTACTGACCATACAAGAGAATATATACCTTTGATTTGTTACGGAAAGAACATAAAACCTGAAAATTGCGGCACCAGAGAGACATTTGCCGATATCGGCGCTACGGTGCTTAATCTGCTTGGTGTTGAAGGAGAACTTGACGGAACTTCTTTAATATAAATTTAAATCCGATTTTTCCCGCAAGGGACTTCATCAGATACAATATGTCCAATTGAATATTACTTTTAGGAGGTAAAAACATTGACCGGAAAGAATTGCTTGAATTTATTGGTTACTTTTGGAGTTGTATTTTGTTGTACTGTTGTTTCCACGGGCTGCTATAATCCTAAAACAATTACGGATTATCCCGGAAATGAAAATGTTTTGGAAACTGTTTCTGAGACTGAAAAGGTTACTGTTAACGAAGAGAAAGAAACGGACTATTATTTGGATGAAGAAGAGGAATTGGAAGAATTTATGCCCAATGATTACCCTTTTGACGGGCAGGGCAATTTTATTTATAATCCCGAGGCTTTAAGACCGGGTATTTCGGATTTTTATCGTAACAAACCCGAATATCTTAAAATGGCCAAGCAGATAATGACTGCTGTGAATGAAGGAGAACATGTTTTAGTACTTGACGCAGGTTATCCTATTGATCAGTTTAAGTTCGAAGAAGTGCTTAAAATAGCCTGTTTATCGAATCCTGTTGTTTATCTGGCTGATTTCGAAACAGAAGATTATCACAATTTTACGATTACCTATCCGGATTATTTCGGCTCACTGGATGATTACGGAAATCCTGACCCCGATAAAATTGTAAAAGACGATGCTGACTTTACCGCCGAAATGGATGAATTCAGGGATTTTGTAAATGAAGTTATCGAAAAATGCGTTAATTATCAGGATAACGACATGGAAAATGCCAGAAGGGTATACAAATATCTGATAGAAAGTGTCTATATCAGAAAAGATGACGGATATTATGCTGTGCCTGATCCGAATTCCACCACGGGCAGGAGTATATCTCATATTGATGTTGTCAGAAATTTAAAGAATGACAATATGTATTTACATGAAGTTATAAAGCTTTATCAGTTTATTCTGACTCAGTTAAATATTCATACAAGCTATGCCATACTTGACGGAGAAGCTGTGGATAAATATATGTCGCTGGATCCCGACAATTACTATATGACCAGTTGTGACTGCGTAATTGTAAGGTATGACGGCGTAGATTACATCTGCAACCTTTATTTTGATTATCTGGATTTTAAAAACTTTCCTGAGGTTGAAAATGATACGGAATGTCATTGCAATTATTTCGCTGTCGGCAAAGCGACCTGCGGTCGTGCTTTTAAAGTAAACGGTGTAGGATATTCCGGAAACTTTGAAAATACGGACTGGTTTATGTTTGACGACTTAAATGTGGATTATCCATTTGATGTTGAATTATAAATCATAAAAGAGACTTTTAAATATATTTGAATTTTTCCCCGATAAATAGTATTATTTATCGGTATGATTTTTATGGAAAAAGACGAAAGAGAGAAACAAAGTGGGCAATTACGATAAAGAGATTCAAAGAAGAAGAACCTTTGCGATTATTTCACATCCCGATGCAGGTAAAACAACGCTTACCGAAAAATTTCTTTTATACGGCGGAGCAATAAATTTGGCAGGAAGCGTAAAAGGTAAAGCTACTGCAAGACATGCGGTTTCGGACTGGATGGAAATTGAAAAGGAGAGAGGTATTTCCGTTACTTCTTCGGTACTTCAGTTTGAATATTACGGATACTGTGTAAATATCCTTGATACACCGGGCCACCAGGATTTCTCGGAAGATACATACAGAACGCTTATGGCTGCAGACTCTGCGGTAATGGTTATAGATGCATCCAAAGGTGTTGAGGCGCAGACAAGAAAGCTCTTTAAGGTCTGCGGTATGAGAGGCATTCCTATTTTCACCTTTATAAACAAACTCGACAGAGATGCACTCGATACATTTGAATTGCTCGACCAGATTGAGAACGAACTCGGAATCGCAACATGTCCCGTTAACTGGCCGATTGGTTCCGGTAAAGGTTTTAAAGGAGTTTATGACAGACATAACGAAAAAGTTGTAATGTTCTCCGATACCGAAAAAGGTACAAAGGAAGGTAAATCATGGGAGATTGATATGTCTACCAAAGATGCGCTTGTAGAAGCAATCGGAGAAGAGGCATATAACAAACTTTCAGATGAGATTGAACTTTTAGACGGTGCTGCTGCTGAGTTTGATTTAAAGGAAGTACAGAACGGAAAACTTACACCTGTATTTTTCGGTTCTGCATTAACCAACTTCGGCGTAGAAATCTTTTTAAATAATTTCCTTTCGATGTCCACAAATCCTCTTCCGAGACAAAGTGATATCGGTATGATTGACCCTCTTGAAAACGAGTTTTCTGCTTTTGTATTTAAAATACAGGCTAATATGAATAAAGCTCACCGTGACAGAATTGCTTTTATGAGAATCTGTTCAGGTAAGTTTGATGCATCCAAGGAAGTTTATCATATGCAGGGCGGCAAATCCATGCGACTTTCCCAGCCTCAGCAGATTATGGCGGATGACAGAAAGATACTTGATACTGCTTATGCCGGAGATATTATCGGTGTATTCGATCCCGGAATTTTCTCTATCGGCGATACTTTAACCGTTGCTTCAAACAAGTTTAATTACGAAGGCATTCCTACATTTGCACCCGAACACTTTGCGAGAGTGCGTCAGATGGATACCATGAAGAGAAAACAGTTCATGAAGGGAATTACCCAGATTGCCCAGGAAGGCGCGATTCAGGTATTCCAGGAATTCAACACCGGTATGGAAGAAATAATTGTCGGCGTGGTTGGCGTGCTTCAGTTTGAGGTTTTAAAATACAGACTCGAAAACGAATACAATGTTGAAATAAGAATGGACAATCTGCCTTACGAACATATCAGGTGGATTGACAATAAAGACGAGATAGACGTGGCAAAACTGACCGGTACTTCGGATATGAAAAAGGTAAAGGACATGAAAGGAAATCCTCTGCTTTTATTCGTAAACGAATGGAGCATAGGCATGACAAAGGACAGAAACAAAGATCTGGTATTGTCGGAATTCGGAAAGAATTAATTTTATTTTATGAAGAAAATCTATCTTATCATCGGCGCTCTGGTGCTTGCACTTGCCTTGCTTATAGGTGCGTCGGTAATTATTGACAAACAGCTTGAAAAAGATTCTTCTTTTATAAGCGATCATATTGATTTTGACAAAACAGCCCAGAATGTAGCATATACAAAACCTTCTTCACCGGATTCTTCTTCGGGTCTTTTTGACATGGAAGTGACCGAAAAAGTTGCCAAGATGGATGATGTGTCCAAAATCTCCGATGTGCATGAGGTGATTCCTACAGATATCGGAGAATTAAAAGTTGAGGCCGGTCTTTCCGAGGAAGAGTGGGGAGAGCGTATAGCCCTTGGCATTAATGCGAAAAACATTAATGAAGCTAATAACGAATGTCAGGGTTTGTTTTATTATGACAATCTCGATCCTTCGTTAAAGCAGCTTTATCTTGAAATCTATATTGCTTTAAGCAATTATGTCGAATCGTTCTATATCTGCTCGATAAATCCCGATGATATTGATTTTGCTTTTAACAGTGTAATGGGCGATCATCCCGAAATTTATTTTACGAACGGATATATGTATACAAAATATACATCCGATGACCGAATCGTAAAAATAGATTTTACGCCTGCATACACCGTATCTCGAGATGATGTGCTTGAGTGCAACAAGAATATTGAAGCTTACAGAGATGTGTTCCTTAAAGGCATAAATCAGAATACGGACGATTATACCAAAATTAAATATACATACGAATTTGTTATTTTAAACACCGAATACGATGTTGATTCAAGAGAGAATCAGAATATTTTATCCGTATTTCTTTTCGGGAAATCCGTCTGCCAGGGCTATGCGAAAGCGTTCCAGTATCTTTCTTCACAGCTTGGCATTCAGAGTACTCTTGTTGTCGGATATGTAGGTGCTAACGAAGGCCATGCATGGAATATGGTCAAATGCAATGGCCAGTATTATTACATTGACTGTACTTGGGGCGATTCCTCATACCTTGAAAACTCGATGAGCCTTAGTTCGGGCGGCATTAATTATGATTATCTGAATATTACCACGAGCGAACTTCAGCTTACGCATGTAATAGATAATTTTACGCCGCTTCCTCCGTGCAACAGTATGACAGACAATTATTACGTAAAAGAAGGTCTTTATTTTGAAGGCATTGACATGATCCAACTTGAAAATGCATTCAATAAAGCCAAGACTGAGGGAAGAGCTTCCGTTGAACTTAAATGTTCCGATTCCGAAGTTTATGACAGGTTAGGCGAATATCTCCTGGTGGAGAATCATATTTTTGATTATTTATCCAGCGACAAAGAGAGCGTTACATATATGCAGAATAAAGATTTAAATATTTATTCGTTCCCCTTAAGGTAATAAGCGGACAGTAATGTGACTTGTGGCAAATACTGTTTTGTGTTAAAATATAAAGGCATATGAAGATTTTTCCATATGCTGTTTTGAAGGCCCTTTTATGGAGGTTAAAAATGAGCACAGTTAACAATAACGAAAAAATCGGTTCTGTTCGTATCGCAACAGATGTAGTACCTCTTATTGCAGCACTTGCATCACAGGATGTTGAGGGCGTTACTCCTTTACAGGATAAAAAGAATGTTTCTTTGAAAATTAATTTAAGAAGACTTACCAGAGGCATAAAGGTTGATATTAAAGGCAAAACCTGCAGTGTTGATATGGCTATAGGTATTCTTTACGGATATCAGGTTCCCGAAATCTGTCCCAAGGTTCAGAATTCGGTTAAGACCGCAATTGAAACAATGACAGGTCTTGAAGTCAGCGATGTAAATGTCAGAATTGCTTCTGTAAGCATGTCGTAAGGAATAAATATGAACAGAAAAACAGAACGTGAATTTACTTTTAAACTGTTATTTATGTCTGATTTCTATGAGAAGAAAGAGTTAGGAGACGAACTTCTTCTCTATTTTGATGCACCGTTCCCTTTTGAAGACAAAGAGGATGACGATGCGGCTCCCGAAAGCCTTACTTCGTTAAAGGAATCCGTAAACGAAGAAGACAGAAGAAGAATAGTAGCAAGATATGTTGATATAATTGACAAGCTTGATGATATTGATAAAAGAATTTCAGAAGTTTCAAAAGGCTGGACGATTGATCGTATCGGAAAAGTCGAACTCGCTCTTTTAAGACTTGCCGTATATGAAATAGTTTACGATGACAATATTCCGACCTCAGTAGCTATTAACGAGGCTGTAGAATTATCCAAAAAATTCGGACCTCAGGATTCATACGCATTTGTTAACGGTATTCTTGCCAGGTTTGCTTGATGAAAACTATATATTCGGTTTTTCAGGTTAATACATATATTCACAATATGTTCCATGAAGATTATCTTTTATCCGATGTTTCTGTTTCGGGAGAGATAAGCAATTTGAAATTCCATACATCGGGACATATTTATTTTACGTTGAAAGACGATAAATCTGCCATTTCGTGCGCCATCTTCCGTCAATCCGCTCAAAAACTTAATATAGCCTTAAAAGACGGAGACAAGATAGTGGCTTCCGGCAGCATATCCAATTACGTGCCAAACGGCAGCGTAACTTTTAACGTTACAAAGGTTGAATATGAAGGCGTCGGAGATTTAACAAAGAAATTTGAGGAATTAAAGCAGAGACTGGCCGAACAGGGTTTGTTTGACCAGGAGTTTAAAAAGCCGATTCCGAAGTTTCCCAAAACAGTCGGAATAGTAACCGCTCCCACTGGCGCTGCAATCAGAGATATCATTTCGGTTTCTAAAAGAAGAAACCCTTACATATCACTTATTTTATATCCTGCACTTGTTCAGGGCGACGGAGCTTCTCAAAGCATCGTAAAAGGCATAGAAACGCTTGAGAAAGCCGATGTGGATGTAATTATAGTCGGACGCGGCGGAGGAAGCCTGGAAGATTTGTGGGCTTTTAACGAAGAAGAAGTCGCATACGCAATATTCCAGTGTTCTATACCTGTTATTTCGGCAGTAGGGCATGAAATTGATTTTACGATTTCTGACTTTACCGCCGATTTAAGAGCAGCAACACCTTCGGCTGCTGCGGAGCTTGCTGTACCCGATATAAGACAGACCATAGCCGATATAGATGATTTAAAAGTATCTCTTGATAAAAGTTTTAAGAGAGTTCTTGAAAAGAAGCGTCATAAACTGGTTGTATGCGAGACCAAATTAAACGCGCTCTCGCCGGTTAACAAATTAAACAAGCAGAAACTTATCGCAGATTCGTATAACAATAAACTCGACCTTCTGATTAAAAAGATCATAAAAGAAAAGAAAGCCGAGCTTGAAACCTTATCCGAAAGATTAAAAGGTGTATCGCCTCTTGAGCGTTTAAAAGCCGGTATGGCGTATGTTACGGATGCTTCGGGTAAAAGAGTTGTCGGAGTTGACGGACTTTTAAAAGACGATAAGGTTAAACTTACAATGAAAGACGGATATGCTTTCGCTACAATCGAGAAAGTGGTTAAAGAGGGGTAAATTATGGATGCTGTAACAATTGATGAAAAAATCAAATCTGTTGAAGAGATTTTAATAGAACTTGAAAAAGACGATATCGCAATCGAAGATGCTCTTGATTTATATACAAAGGGCAAAGTTGCGATTGAAGAATGCAAGAATAAAATTGACATGATTGAGAAAGAAGTTCTCAAAATCAATCCTGACGGAACGACTTCGTCTTTTGATGATGCGGATTTTTAAATAATTTGAATTTTGAATGAATAATTAATGGGGGGCTGAAGTGTATGAGAGAAGATTTTATTAATTTATTAATTCAAAAAGTAAACGAAACATTCGGAATCATGAAACCTTATATGCCTGCTGAGGAAGGACCTCAGAGACGTGTTACGGAATCCATGAATTACTCCTTTATTTCAGGCGGTAAAAGAATAAGACCTTTATTCATGCTTGAGAGCTACAGACTTTTCGGAGGAGAAGATTTAAGCAAGATTTCTCCTTTTATGGCGGCTATCGAAATGATTCACACATATTCGCTGATTCATGACGATCTGCCTGCAATGGATAATGATGATTACAGAAGAGGAAGACCTACAAATCATAAAATGTTTGATGAAGCAACTGCAATTCTTGCAGGTGACGGTCTTTTAAATCTTGCATTTGAAACCATCTCAAATGCAATGAACGAAGAAGATGATATTATAGTTTTAAGAAGAATGGTATACGCAAATTCGGTGCTTGCACAAAAAGCAGGAATTTACGGCATGATCGGCGGTCAGATGGTTGACCTTTTAATGGAAAACAAATCCGACACGGACCTTGATACACTTCTTTTTATACATAAACATAAAACTGCCGCACTTATTGAAGCATCGCTTATGATTGGTGCAATTATGGCAGGCGCCGACGATGATGAAATTGCCAAAATCGAAAAAGTCGGAGATAACACCGGACTTGCATTTCAGATAAGAGATGATATTCTTGATGTAATCGGTGACTCGATTAAATTAGGCAAGAGTGTCGGTAGCGACGAAAAGAACGACAAGACCACATACGTTAAGATTAAAGGTCTTGAAGAAAGCCAGAAAGATCTTGAAAATCTTTCCAAAGAAGCAAAAGATATTGTTGTCGGTATAGCAGGCAAAGAAAACTTCCTTTCTGACTTGATTGAATATCTCGTAAACAGAGAAAAATAAATAATTTACCCGGTAGTAAAAATGTACATTGAAAAGATAAACAAACCTAATGACATAAAGAAAATAAGCAAGAACCATCTTTATGATCTGGCTGACGAAATCAGGGAATTCTTGATTGAATCGATATCCGAAACGGGCGGCCATTTGGGCGCTAACTTAGGTACCGTAGAGCTTACAATGGCTCTTCATTTAGTGCTTGATCTTCCTGAAGACAAGATTATCTGGGATGTCGGACATCAGAGTTATACTCATAAGATTTTAACAGGCAGAAGAGAGGGTTTTGCCACCTTGCGTAAATATGGCGGAATGGCAGGCTTCCCGAAGACATGCGAAAGTGAATGTGATGCGTTTAATACAGGTCATTCATCCACGTCTATTTCGGCTGGCTTAGGTATGGCTATGGCCCGTACCATGAAAGGTGAGAACAATACCATTGTTTCCGTTATAGGTGACGGTGCGCTCACAGGCGGTATGGCTTATGAAGCGCTTAATAATGCAGGCAAGGCAAATACAAAGCTGATTATTGTTTTAAACGATAACAATATGTCGATATCAGAAAATGTCGGCGGTGTCAGCATGTATTTAAACAATTTAAGAACCAAGGAAGGATACCTGGATTTAAAGGAAGGCGTAAAAGATACTCTTTCCAAAGTGCCCAAGGGCGCCGATATGATCAATAAGATCCAGAAGGCTAAGAGTTCCATTAAATCTTTCGTTATTCCCGGTATGTTTTTCGAGGAAATGGGTCTTACATATCTCGGACCTGTGGATGGTCATGACATTAATGCAATGGTTCGTGCTTTTAACGAAGCAAAAAGGTGCAAGACACCCGTTATCGTTCATGTCATCACCAAAAAAGGTAAAGGATTCCTGCCCGCGGAAAAACATCCTGCAAGATTCCACGGCGCAGAACCCTTTGATATCGAAACAGGTCTGCCCAAGAATAAAAAAATGTCTCCCGATTACACGGATGTTTTCTCTACCGTTATGTGTAAAATGGGAGAGCGTGATCCAAAATGCGTTGCCATTACTGCAGCGATGCCTGACGGTACAGGTCTTAAAAGATTTAAGAGCATGTATCCCGACAGATTCTTCGATGTCGGCATAGCTGAAGAGCATGCGGTTACTTTTGCCGCCGGTATGGCCATGGGCGGATACAAGCCCGTTGTATGCGTTTATTCATCTTTCTTACAGAGAGCATATGACCAGTTAATCCACGATGTCTGCATTCAGAATCTTCATGTTGTATTCTGTATCGACAGAGCAGGATTGGTCGGAAGCGACGGCGAAACACATCAGGGTATATTTGATTTATCATACCTTTCATCCATTCCCAACATGTGCGTAATGGCTCCCAAGAATAAATGGGAACTTTCCGACATGATTAAATTTGCTCTTAATTATGACGGTCCGATAGCAATCAGATACCCCAGAGGAAGAGCTTATGACGGTCTTCAGGAATTCAGGGCACCCATAGAATTTGCTCAGGGCGAATGGATTTTCAGAGAGTCCGGAATCTGCCTCATCGCTGTCGGAAGCATGGTTAAAACAGCTGTTGAAGTAAGAGACAGATTAAAAGAAATGGGCAAAAACGTTTCCATCATGAATGCAAGATTTGTAAATCCCATTGATGAGGAAATGATAAAAGAAATATCCGTTACTCACCCTCATATCGTAACATTGGAAGAGAATGTTTTATCAGGCGGATTTTCGGAAAGAGTCGGAGCATTTCTTTTACGAGACGGACATTTCTGCAAGCATACGTCAATTGCAATTCCCGACACGTATGTCGAGCACGGAAATGTTGATTTGCTAAAGAAAGAAATCGGAATCGATTGTGATTCGATAGTTGAAAAGATATTAAAAGAAGGCGAAGGTTTATCATAATTCGTGAAAGAGAGACTTGATATATTACTCGTAAATAAAGGTCTGGCTGCATCAAGAGAGAAAGCCAAAGCTTTAATAATGAGTGGAATTGTATATGTCAACAATCAGAAAGAAGATAAAGCAGGCTCTCTTTTTGACGAAAACGCTGAATTAGAAATCCGCGGTGAAACCTTAAAATACGTATCACGCGGAGGACTGAAGCTTGATAAAGCGGTAACTGTATTTAACTTGAATTTCGACGGATATACCTGCCTTGACATCGGCGCATCCACAGGCGGTTTCACCGACGTAATGCTTCAAAACGGAGCATCAAAGGTTTACAGCGTAGACGTAGGCCACGGCCAGCTTGACTGGAAACTTCGTAACGATAAGCGTGTCGTATGCATGGAGAAATGCAATTTCAGATACGTTACCGACAAAGAAATCCCCGAAAAGATCGACTTTGCCGCAACCGATGTTTCCTTCATATCACTGACCAAGATTCTTATCCCTGCCTACAACCTCTTAAAAAAAGATGCTTTGATGGTATGTTTAATCAAACCCCAGTTTGAAACCACCAAAGAAAAGGTCGGCAAAAAAGGCGTTGTCCGCGATCCCGAAGTACACAAAGAAGTTATAGAAAAAGTTATAGACTTCTGCCTTAAAATTGGCTTTGGTATTGAAGGCCTTGATTATTCACCTATCAAAGGACCTGAAGGCAATATCGAATACCTTTTGTTAATTAAGAAAATAGACGATAATAGTATTGATGAAGATAAAGCTCTATCATTCAAAGAATATGATTATTCTGGTGATTTAGATGGCTATTCTTCGTTGATTGATGATATTGTAAATAAATCTCATGCTGAACACAGTGTGTAGATTAGTGGGGCGGTGTATATGCGATCACCGCCCCACGAACTGACGGAGGGATGAATGAAAGTTTTAATCTGCGTAAATCCTTATAAGGACAAGGAACTGAAGGTTTGCAAGAAAATCTGCGAATTTTTTGATGAGAAAAATGTAGAGTATGCAAAGCCTGTTCAGGTTTCCAGAGAGACGAATCTTTCGGTAAGTGATGCCGAGGGCTGTGATGTCGTGCTTGTTTTAGGAGGCGACGGTACCCTTATGCGTGTTGCAAAGAAGTGCTCTAAATTCAATCTTCCGATATTGGGTATTAATCTTGGCCACCTCGGATTCCTTGCGCAGACCGGAGTGGACGGACTGGAAGAAACACTGGGACGACTTATAAGAAAAGAGTATCTTTTAGAAGAAAGAATGCTTTTACACGGACGTGTTTATAGAAACAATGAACTTATTTTTGAGTCGGAAGCATTAAATGATGTGTGTATAAACCGAGGGGGAATGCTTCAGATTCTGAATTTTGACATTTCGGTTAACGGAATGTTTCTTAAATCTTACGGAGCCGACGGTGTTATTATTTCCACGCCAACAGGTTCAACGGGATACAATCTTTCCGCAGGAGGACCCATTGTGGAGCCCAGTGCGGATATGATTCTGGTTACGCCGATTTCCGCCCATTCTTTTATGAACAGAAGCATTTTATTTAAGGCTGAAGATACTGTAAAGATTACAATCGGCGAACCTCATGATGAAGAAACGGGCCAGATTGTTCTTGCGCATTTTGACGGTTTTGAACATATCGATTTGCAGTATAAGGACGAGATCGTTATTTCAAAGAACGCAGGTCATGTAAGCTTTATTCAGATGAATAATGTTAATTTCCTTGAAACCCTTAACAGGAAACTTAAAGAAAACTAGTTTTATAAGGGGGTCAAATGCTTTTAAATTTACATGTTAAAAATTTTGCTCTTATCGATGAAATCGATATTGATTTTTCAAAAGGACTCAATATTCTGACTGGCGAAACCGGTGCCGGCAAATCGATTGTTTTAGGATCACTGGCTATAGCCCTCGGCGCAAAGGCGGATAAGGACTGCATCAGAACCGGAGAAGAGTTTGCGCTCGTAGAGATTACCTTTACTGCCGACACCGAAGAAGTGAAGAATAAGTTAATTGAAAATGATATATCTTTGGAAAACGATTGCGTATTAATTCAGAGAAAAATAACGCCTGTAAGAAGCGTATTTAAGCTCAATTCTCAGACTGTTACCATTTCTGTCATAAAAGATATAGCATCGGCTTTAATTGATATCTACGGACAGCACGACTATCAGAATCTTTTAAATTCCAGAAAACACATTGAAATACTTGATTCGTTTGCCAAGGATTCCGCTGACGCAGTTTCGGGATATAAAAAGACATATGCGGAATATCTGCGTCTAAAAGCTCTGGCTGAGAGTCCCGAGGTTGATGAAGTCAGAAGAGAAAGAGAGATTTCTTTACTCGAATATCAGATAAACGAAATCAAATCGGCTGCATTAAAGCCTAACGAAGATGCTGAAGTTGAAGAAAGATTAAAGGTTCTTGAGAACGCGTATAAGATTCAGAGTACTTTATCTCTCGTAAAAGACATGATGTATGATTACGAGAGCAGTGCAGGCGAAATGATAAACAAATCCATTCGTGAAATGTCTGCGATATCATCTTACGATTCTGCTTTAAGCGATATGTTTGATGAACTTAACAATATTTATTCTCTCGTTTCTGATTTTGAGCGTGAGACAATGGGCGTTCTTGAAGACTATGCACCTAATGAGGAAGAACTCGTCAGACTTCGCGAAAGATACAATCTTATTAACGAGCTTGAAAGAAAATACGGCAGAACCATTGAAAATGTGCTTGAATATTTGGACGATAAAGAAAAAGAACTTGCTGCTCTTGAAGATTACGCCGTTAAAAGAGAGAGTATTTTAAAGGATTACGAAAAAGCAAAGGATGCTTTAAAGAAATCTGCGGATGCATTAACCGAAGTCAGAAAGAAAACTGCAAAGTCATTTGAAAAGGCTATCACGGAAGGTCTTTCGGATCTAAATTTCAATCAGAGTTCGTTTAATGTTGCGATTACCGAAGCGAATGATTATACGGCAAACGGAATCGATAAGGTTAATTTTGAAATATCAACCAATCCCGGCGAACCTTTGAAACCTCTTGAAAATGTTTCATCAGGCGGTGAACTTTCGAGAATTATGCTTGCTATCAAAACAGTCGGAGCGAAGAGTGATAATACCGAAACGCTTATCTTTGACGAAATTGATGCCGGTATTTCAGGTGTTACCGCATGGAAAGTCGCCAAGAAGCTTGCGCTATTATCAAAGGACCATCAGATTATTTTAATTACGCATCTTCAGCAGATTGCTGCAATGGCGGATGTTCATTTTGAGATTAAGAAAACGGTATCCGACAATTCAAGAACCAATACCTATATTGAGGTACTTGATAAGGACGGAGAAATAAAAGAAATTGCTAGAATGCTCGGTGACGATTCGGGATCGGACAAATTCCTTGATAATGCATCTGAGATTAAAAAGCAGGCACTGGATTATAAAAAATCTATTGACATATAATTGTCTCTTTATTTACAGATAAAAATATAGTATAATATACCATATATCGGGCATAATCAGATTGCCAATGGCATAAATTGTGCTTTCGAAGGTATATTAAACTATATTTTTTCTTTTATTTTGTTTCGGAGGGTTAAATGAAAAACATTCTCTTTGTTGCATCAGAAGGTGTTCCGTTTATTAAGACGGGCGGTCTTGCGGATGTAGTGGGTTCTCTTCCCAAATGCGTGGACAAGCGCTATTTCGATATCCGCGTAATGATTCCCAAATACACCTGTATTTCTCAGGAATTAAAAGACAAAATGGTTTACAAGACCAGTTTTTACATGGATTTCCATTGGAAAAACGAATATGTCGGAATTCTTGAGGCCGAAGTTGACGGAGTAAAATATTATTTTATAGATAACGAATCCAAATTCGGAGGATTCCATCCTTACAGCTCAAATGTTTATGATGACATTGAGAAATTTGCGTTCTTCTCAAAGGCTGCACTGGCTGCAATGCCTCTATTGGATTTCAGACCTGACGTAATCCACTGTCATGACTGGCAGACCGGTCTTATCCCTGTTTATCTTAAAGAAAGATTTCAGGGCAATGAGTTCTTCCACGGAATCAAGACTGTTATGACCATTCATAACCTTAAATTCCAGGGTAAGTGGGATGTTCCCGCTGTAAAAGATATTACCGGCCTTCCCGATTACTTCTTTACACCGGATAAGCTTGAGTCTTATAAGAACGCAAACCTTTTAAAGGGCGGTCTCGTTTACGCAGATGCGATTACAACCGTTTCCGAGACCTATGCAAAGGAAATAATGACTCCTTTCTACGGAGAAAGCCTTGACGGTCTTTTACGAGCAAGAGAGAACGATTTAAGAGGTATTGTAAACGGTATCGATTATTCCGAATATGACCCTTCGGTTGACAAATTTATCGATTACAAATACAACGCTCAGAACTTCAGAAAAGAAAAAATCAAAAATAAAAGAAAACTTCAGCACGATTTAGGTCTTGAAGAAAACGATAAAATGATGATGATCGGTATTGTTTCAAGACTGACGGATCAGAAGGGCTTTGACTTGATTGCATACATCATGGATGAGCTTTGCCAGGATGCCGTTCAGATAGTTGTTCTCGGTACAGGTGAAGAGCAGTACGAGAATATGTTCAGACATTTTGACTGGAAGTACAACAACAAGGTTTCAGCCAACATCTACTATTCTGAATCTATGAGCCATAAGATTTATGCTTCCTGTGATGCATTCCTTATGCCTTCACTCTTTGAGCCCTGCGGCTTAAGCCAGCTTATGGCATTAAGATACGGTACAATTCCCATTGTTAGAGAAACAGGCGGCCTTAAGGACACTGTAGAGCCTTACAACGAATACGAGTCAAAGGGTACAGGCTTCAGCTTCGTTAATTACAACGCTCACGAAATGCTTAATACAATTCGTTACGCAGAGAAGATTTACTACGACAGAAAGCGTGAATGGAACAAGATGATTGACCGAAGCATGGCTGTTGATTTCTCGTGGCAGGTTTCCGCCAACAAGTATCAGGAAATGTACGACTGGCTGATCGGATAATCAAAGATAAAATATAAGATTTAAATGTGCCGAAGGATGTACCTTTGGCACATTTTTTATGATATTATAGTATTCGTGGTTAAAAAGGAAAATTGAAATGGCATTTGACGGATTTTGCATAAAAAGAATTACAAAAGAATACAGCGAACTGTTTACGGACGGCAGGATTTCAAAGGTTATTCAGCCGAATAATTTTGATATTATTCTGGTTATCAAGAAAGAGAAAGACACATACAATCTTTTTGTTTCCGCCAATCCTTCGATGTCGTATACATATCTCGTAAAAGATAAAGGCGAGGCGCCAAAGAACGCGCTTAATTTCTGCATGGTCTTGCGTAAATACATTGCCAACGGAAAAATATTAAGCGTTAAGCAGAAAGGCAATGAGCGCATTATAACGTTTGAAATTGAGCATCTTGACGAAATGGGCGACCGTTCGGTTAAAAAGCTTATATTCGAGCTTATGGGCAAGCACAGCAATATCATCCTGACTGATGATAAGGATATTATTATAGACAGTATCAAAAGAGTATCCGCATTAACCAGTTCCGTAAGAGAAGTGCTTCCGAAAAAAGATTATTTCTTCCCTTCGGATCTTACCAAGATTAATCCTTATGAATGCGATATTCAAAAAGAATTAAGCGGCCTCATTTCAAAAAATGATGACGATAAGTTAAAAACATCCGCTTTGCTTTATTCAAACTTTGAAGGAGTTTCAAAAGCTTTTGCCAAAGAAGTTATAAATAGAGCCGGGTTTGAGACTGATAACTCTGTAATTGATTTGGATACAAAAAAAATAAATACTCTTTGCGAAGCATTTGCTGACACCATAAAAGCAGCAGAAGAGAACGCTTCATTTTATGCGTACACAAAGAAAAACTCGCTCTATGATTATTCAACATTCCTGTATGATTCTTTTATGAGCGAAGGTATTGAGGCCAAAGAGTACAAAGATGCTTATATAAGCGAATTCTTAAATGATTTTTACTCTGCAAAACATGATGAAGGAGTTATCTTACAAAAAAGCAACGATATCATCAACGTGCTGAATTCGCATATTCAGAAGAATAAGAACAAAATGTCCGAATGGGATAAGGAACTTTTAGAATGCGGGAACAAGGAAACGCATAAGAAATACGGTGAACTTCTTAAAGCTTACTGTCACAGCTTATCACAGGGCAAGGAAGCGGAAGTTCTTGATTATTATACAAACGAAAATATCGTTATTCCGCTTGATGAAAACAAAAGCATCATAGCCAACTCGAACAAATATTTTAACGATTATTCAAAGGCAAAAAGAAGGGAAGAGAAACTAAACGAACTTCTTTTAGAGACTCAGGATGAAACCAAATATCTCGAGGAGATGCTTTTATATATTTCAATATCCGAAAACTCCTCCGATTTAAACCAGATCAGAAGCGAACTTTTCGACAAAGGTTATCTTCGTAAAAATATCAATCTCAAGGATAAGAAAAAGAAGTCTGTTATCAAGCATTATATTTATGATAACAATTATCATATCTATGTCGGAAAGAACAATATTCAGAACGAAGAAGTAACCTTTAAAATTGCAACGGGTAATGACTGGTGGTTTCACGCCAAAGGCATTGCGGGCTCTCATGTGATCGTAAAATCAGAGAAAGACAATGATGCTACGGAATGGGATATGCCGGATGAAGTATTCGAACTTTGCGCCGCAATTGCATCGATTAATTCATCACACAGCGGACTGTCAAAAGTAGAAGTCGATTACACCAGAAAAAAGCACATCAAAAAACCTGCCGAAGGAGATAAAGGCATGGTTATTTATCATAAGTATTATTCAATGGTTGCAACGCCCGATATATCTATGTATGAATTGACTAGCGTTAACTCTTGAAGTATAATAATTAGGTATGCAAAAAAACAAAAGGTGGGTTAATTATGGTTAAAAGTATGACCGGTTACGGTCGCAGCGAGAAGGTAACACCTACTGCTAAATGTTCGGTAGAAATTAAGTCAGTAAATCACAGATATTTGGACATGTCGATTAAGCTTCCCAGAAAGCTTAACATGTTCGAAGCAGATATCAGAGAAGTATTAAAAGATTACATTCAGCGCGGTAAAGTTGATGTATTTGTAAGCTACGAAGATTATTCAAAAGAAAGCGTTAACATTAAATACAATCAGGAAATCGCCGCAGAATACATGAAGTATTTTGCAAAGATGGCCGAAGATTTTGAACTTGACGACGACATAAGAGTTTCGACTCTTGCAAGAATGCCCGAAGTACTTGTTTCCGAAGATGAAAACATTAACGAAGACGAAATCTGGAAACTCGTAAAAGATGTATTGGTTGAAGCATGTGATGCATTCGTTGTATCCAGAATCAAAGAGGGCGAGAATTTAAGAACGGATCTTCTTGAGAAGCTCGAAGCGATGAGCAAGAATGTTGCTTTCATCGAAGAAAGATATCCCAAGACGATTGAAGATTATAAAAACAGACTTACAACCAAGATAAAAGAAGTTCTCGAAGACAAACAGATTGACGAAGCCAGAATACTTACAGAAGTTTGTATTTACTCCGACAAGGTTTGTGTTGATGAGGAAATGGTAAGACTTAAGAGCCATATCGAAGCTGTTAAGGAAGCGCTTACTACCGGCGGATGTGTCGGCAAGAGACTTGACTTCCTTGCACAGGAGCTTAACCGTGAAGCCAATACGACTCTTTCAAAGTCTACCGACATTGAGATTTCAAATGTTGCGATTACCATCAAAACAGAAATCGAAAAGATAAGAGAACAGATACAGAACATCGAATAAGGAGTTCTAATTATGAAAAAGAACGGAATCTTGGTAGTTATATCCGGGTTTTCGGGTGCAGGCAAAGGAACGCTTGTCAGAAAACTAATGGAAAAATATGATAATTATTCCTTAAGCGTATCAATGACCACAAGAGATAAAAGAGACGGCGAGGAAGACGGCGTTCATTATTTCTTCGTAGATCACAGAAAGTTTGAGCAGACAATTATTCAGGACGGTCTTCTCGAATACGCCTCATACTGCGGCAATTATTATGGAACACCCAAGGAATATGTTGAAAAACAGATCGCAGAAGGCAAAGACGTTATACTTGAAATCGAAGTACAGGGTGCTCTGCAGATTAAAAAGAAATTCCCGAATACGGTTTTACTTTTTGTGACACCTCCTTCGGCAGACGAATTAATCAACAGACTTAAAGGCAGAAATACCGAGTCTGAAGAGGAAATCTACAGAAGAGTAGGCAGAGCAATCGAGGAAGCAGAATGGATTCCCAAATATGATTTTCTTGTAATAAACGACGATCTGGATGAATGTGTTGACAGCCTGCATAACATTATTACAACGGCACACAATGCGCCCGGAAGACAGCAGGATTTGATCGATAAAATTAAAAAAGAACTTGAAGTTATATCGAAAGGAGAATAGAAATGTTACATCCGTCCTACACAGATTTGATGAATGTAGTTAACTATGACGCAGTGGAGGCTGGTGATTCACCTATAGTTAATTCACGTTATTCGATAGTTATGGCTACATCAAAAAGAGCACGTCAGATTATTGACGGCGCAGAGCCTCTTGTAGATAAAGAAGACGCAAAGCCCCTCTCAATCGCAGTCAAAGAATTAAACGACTCCAAGATTAAGATTGTGGGTTAGTATTAAATACCCGTCGTATTTCGATGGGTATTTATTCTTTTTTTGAAATTATTTTACGAAAGTTAAGTGTATAGATGAAAGTTTATTTTGCATCTCTCGGCTGTGACAAGAATCTCGTGGATTCCGAACATATGCTGGCCGATATTTCAAGTGAATATGAAATTGTTTCCGCGCCCGAAGATGCAGATATTGCAATAGTAAATACATGCGCGTTCATAAAAGATGCAAAAGAAGAAAGTATCAATACCATACTTGAACTTGCGGAATACAAAAAAGACAATCTTAAATATCTCGTGGTTACAGGCTGCCTGGCACAGAGATATTATGAGGATTTAAAAGAACTGATTCCCGAAATTGATGTTTTTTTGGGAATTTCGGCAATTCCCAATATTTTGGACGACCTTAAACGTATATCAGATAAAGAGAAGATTTTTGATATACCGGACAATAATTTAAAGCAGTCCGCCTCAGGCAGAAGATTTTTAAATCCGCCGTATCATTATTCGTATTTAAAGATTGCTGAAGGCTGCGATAAAAAGTGTACATACTGTTCGATTCCTTCAATCAGAGGCGCGTACAGATCCGTTCCGATGGATGAGCTCATAAAAGAAGCAGAATTCCTGGCAAAGAATTTCGTAAAAGAATTAATTCTCGTAGCACAGGAAACAACCGTTTACGGAGTTGATTTATACGGTAAGAAGAGCCTTGTGGAACTCGTTTATAAATTAAGTGAGATAGAAGGCATCGAATGGATAAGACTTATGTACTGTTATCCGGAAGAGATTGACGATGACCTTATTAATCTTTTACGAGATAATCCTAAGGTCTGCAAATATCTCGATATGCCTATCCAGCATGCATCCGACAGGATTCTGCAGAAGATGGGCAGAAGAACTTCGAAAAAAGAAATTACGGCTCTTATAAAAAGATTAAGAAAAGAAGTTCCCGGTATTGCAATCAGAACTTCACTTATTACCGGATTTCCGACTGAAACCGATGAAGAAGCCGAGGAACTCTGTGAGTTCATTACGAAGAATAAATTCGACCGTCTCGGCGTCTTTACCTATTCAAAAGAAGAAGGCACACTGGCTGCTTCTTTTAAGCCTCAGATAAAAGAGGGACTTAAGAAACAGAGACAGAAAAAACTGATGGAAATTCAGAGAGAAATTTCGATAAAAAGGAATTTGTCTTTTGTAAATAAAAAGTTTACCGCCATTATAGACGGATACAATTCGGAAGACGGTTTTTATATCGCAAGATTATATTCCGATGCACCCGATATTGACGGAAATGTCTTTATCGAAGCTGATGAAGAATATTTAAGCGGTGCATTTGTTAAAGTTAAAATAACCGATTGTTCGGAATACGATTTATTCGGAGAAATAATAAAATGAATTTACCTAACAAACTGACAGTACTCAGAATTATTATTATTCCATTTTTTATATTTTTCTTGATGGCTTCATTTATCCCTTTCGGAAAATGGGTTGCATTTGCTCTTTTTATAATTGCATCCTTAACCGATTTCTTTGACGGACTTATTGCCAGAAAGAAAAATCTGATTACCGATTTCGGAAAATTTGCCGATCCTTTGGCCGATAAGCTTCTGGTATGTTCAGCGCTCATCTGTCTTCTGGCATTAGGGTCGCTTGGAAAATTCGGATATATCCTCGTGCTTGTAATTATCGGCAGAGATTTTATTATTTCAGGTTTCAGACTTGTTGCGGCAGGAAAGGGTGTAGTAATCGCTGCGGATATGTCTGGTAAAATTAAAACCACACTTCAGATGATAATGATTTTATTTATTATCGCTGATTTAAGTTTCCTTGCAATTCCTACACTTGTATTGGAAATTGCTGTACTTATACTGACAGTTGTTTCACTTGTTATCTGTATTGTAAAGAACAGAAAAGTTTTGGCAGAAACCAAATAAATCGGAGCAGATATGATAGTTGAATATATTTCCGTAGGTACGGAAATTCTTCTCGGAAACATAATTAATACCAATGCGGCTTTTCTTGCAGAGCAGTTTGCGAAGCTCGGACTTACCGCATATTATCAGACAAGCGTGGGCGATAATAAGGCAAGAATCAACGAATGCCTCGATATCGCAGTTCAGCGTTCTGACATTATAGTTATTTCGGGCGGTATGGGACCTTCCAAAGAGGACGTTACCAAAGAAAGTGTTGCCAACTTCCTCGGGAAAGAAACTATTGATGAGCATATTGACGGCTGCATAGTAATTCCTAATGAATTCGGCAACTCAGCAGGCGAAATAATAGAAGATTCGGGACATATTTTCATTCTTTTACCCGGTCAGTTCAATGAAATGAAACCTATGTTCTTAAAATATGCGGTTCCGTTTCTTTTAGAAAAGTCCGATTCGGTTATTCTAACAAAAACAGTAAAAATCGCAGGCCTGGGCGAGAGCGAAGTGGAAGAGAACATAAAAGATTTAATGCTTTCCCATTCCAATCCTTCGATTACGATCTATCCTAAATCTGGCGAAGTACATATTCATGTAACCGCCAAGGGAAACGATAAGGCCGAATGTGAAAGATTAATCAATCCGGTCATAAAAGAGTTAAAAACTCTTGTGGGCGAATATATTTATACAACAGATGACGAGGTTTCTCTTGAACAGGCTGTGGTAAACTTACTTTTATCAAATAATTTAACAGTTTCAACAGTTGAGTCCTGTACGGGCGGAATGGTTTCGGCGAGACTCATAAATGTAGCCGGCGTATCCGAAACTCTTAAAACCTGCTACGTAACTTATTCTGATAAAAGTAAGCATAAAATACTTGGTGTAAAGAAGTCTTCGCTTCAGAAATACACAGCGGTTTCGGATAAAGTGGCCGAGGAAATGGCACTTTCTGCAGATATACCGAATAAAGCCGATGTAATTGTTTCGGTTACCGGAGTTGCGGGTCCGGATTCTCCTTATGAAGGAAAGGACGTCGGACTTGTTTATATAGGTTGTAATGTAAAAGGAAAAATAACTGTTAAGGAATATAAATTTAAGGGCGACAGAGCCAAGGTCAGAGAATGCGCCACAACTGCCGCACTTGATTTGATGAGAGTCTGCATTCTTAAATACATAAGCGAGACTCAGTTTGGAATGTAATATCAGAGGAAAAAAATATGAGTGATTTTGTTTTTTGCCCGCGCTGCGGAGCCGTTACAAAACCCGGAGTCTGCACTAACTGCGGATATACAATCAACAGAGAAGAAAACGAGAAATTTGAATCGGGTAATAATTCCGAAGCGGTACAGGAATTATATTCAGGTCCTGCAAAAAAGATACCCGAGCCCAACAAGAATAAAAGTTCAAAGGGCTGGATTATCGGGGTTATTGTCGGTATAGGTTTGGTTGGTCTGGCTCTCGTGCTTGCGGTTGTTATTATTGCAGCAGCAGTTGTGCCTTTAGTTATCAAGGGTGTTTATAATGTATCAAATCCGACAACCAATATAACCACATCAAACAACAATAATATTCCGAATTATAACAATCTGTTTCCGGATATTGATGACGGTAACGATCCCGATCCCGACGTGGATCCTGTGGACCCCGATGTCGATCCCGATGTTGATCCCGATGTATATGATCCCGATACTGATGCGTATTATTATGCCAAAACCATCGAAGGTTTGTATTCCGGTACATCCAGATTTGATTATGATGATTTTGTAAACAATATTGTTCCGTCTGCAAATGAATACTGGGATGAATCCACAGAAAATTCTTTTGATTATTTTATAAACGGTTCTTATTCCTCGTATTTAAGATCGACTGTCAGTCACGGTTTTATAGGAAGAGAAGATTTTCAGACTCCTTATTACGAATACCTGATTGATTCGTATGTTGAAAATGAAAATTATACGGTTGAAAGAAGAGCTATCCGTTACGAAGGCGAATATAACGGTCTTTTCATCAACGCTTACTGCACATATTACACATTAAGTTCTGATGATGTGGATTTTTCCGAAGCCAATGAAGCTTTAAGGAACCAGGCAATCAGTGAGCTTTATGAATATATTTCAAAAAAGAGCAAGACAAATTCATCCGAAGCATATAATTATACGCTTTATACGGATGCTGTAATTACTTATAACAACGACGAAATATTATCTGTAGGCTACAGTACAACTTCCTACGAAAACAACAATATTGATAATTTTTATATTCACGGTATCAATGTTGACATGAAAAAAGGAAAAGTAATGGATAACACGGCTATCCTTAATTTCGACGATGATTTTTCCGAATTCTTCGTAAAACGTTCGAACATCCAGAACAGTTATGTGGATGCGATTAACAACAGCCCTTATTCCGATACCACAAAGGTCTTTAATGACGATGACGCGCTGATTCTATTATTCACGCCGCTCGGAATAGAAGTCGGAATCAATTACCGTTATCAGTACAGCTACGGCTGGGTAACCATTACCATCAATGATTATGACAAGTATTTTTCAAATCAGTATAACTTTGATACCGGTTACGGAAAGCAATACTACGATATGTACAAATACGAAAAGGAAATGGGCATTTACGACGATCCTTATGTAATTGATGACGGCGGTGACGGAAACGTTTATGATTTGTAAAAATATTAAATATTTCCCATAAATCTTTTATGATTGTTTCGTATATGTATCAGAAAGCATGAAATACTATTTAAAATGTATTTTTCAGGAGGTTTGATATGAATAACGGAAAAGAAAAATGTAAAGCCCTTAAACAGATTCGTAAGCAGATTGCAGATAATAATGATATTAAGTATGTAATTGAGGAATGCAAGCATAAAGGAAACTGCAAAGGTACATGTCCCAAATGCGAAGCCGAAGTAAGATATCTTGAAAAAGAACTCGAGAAAAGAAGACTGCTCGGACAGAAGGTTGCTATTGCCGGCGTTTCCGTAGGTATAGCAGCTACATTTTCAGCATGTTCGCCCATGGATGTTGTATATGCAATTGCTGATCCTATAGCAAACATCTTTGACGGCGGAAATGATTTAGGCGGAGCACCTACAGCACCTCCTGTGGATTATGCAGGAGATATTCAATATATAGAGCCTGATTATATGGGCGAACCGACTGAGGTTATTCCTGAAGATGAGGATTATACAGATGGAAATACCGATGACGGCTGCGAAGGCGGCGACTGCACAGATGACGGTATAGATGATATCGATCTTTCGATGCAGCCTGAAAGCGGAGAAGCTCCTCCCGAAGATGTTTACGAACTCGACGGAGATGTTGACTATGAACCCGAGACAGCCGGAAGCATAGAAGTACAAATTATTGAAGAAGAATAAATATGAGTGAAAATAAGGGCGAGACAATTAATTTGGTCTCAGTCAGCAGAATAAGAACTAAAACAGACGGCGAGGGCGTAACAACCCTCGTTGTTTCTATGGGCTGTCCCTTAAGATGCGCATACTGTATCAATCCCTTTACCTGGGACGGAAGCATTAAAGGCAAAACAGTAACGATAGATGAATTATACAATGAATTAAAAATAGACAATCTCTATTTCCTTGCTACCGGCGGCGGAGTTATGTTCGGCGGCGGCGAACCTCTTTTAAACGCAGATTTTATCAGCGATTTTATAAAAAAGTATAAAGATACTGGCTGGAAATTTTCGATGGAAACATCCATTAACGTTCCTCTTGAGAATCTTAAAAAAGTAATCGGACTAATTGATTTGTTTATAGTCGATACAAAAGATATGAACAAAGAAAGATACGAATTATATACCAAGGCCGATTATGATAATTTCTTAAATAATCTAAAATATCTTTTAGGAGAAGTCGGTCCTGAAAAGATAATCTGCAGAGTTCCGATTATTCCGAATCTTCATAAAGATAAAGAGTATGAAGAGAATGTAAAAGCATTACAGGAAATCGGAATAAAGGGCATTGAGGTCTTCAGATACATAAATCCTTCCGACAGAAAAGAAATATCCGATTCGACTAAAGAAAACACCGAGAAATTCTTAAATAAATTAAAAAAAGATATTGAATAATAATATTTGCAATGATAATATTGTTTCATCTTATTGTGAGATTTCTTCTCATAATATTTTCCCTTTAGAAAAATATAAGATGAAACGGAGTGATGCGATTGATTGTGTAATATTTTTTGTTGACAAGAACAAATGTTTGGGTTAAACTAAAAACAGAACGTATGTTTGATTGGAGGTTAAAATGGAAAGAGAAGAAAAGATTAAAGCACTGGAAGCTGCTTTAACACAGATTGAGAAGCAATACGGCAAAGGCGCCGTTATGAAACTTGGCGATCCTGCCAGCAGAATGAACGTAGAAACTATTCCTACAGGATCAATAAGCTTAGATATAGCATTAGGTCTCGGCGGTATTCCCAAGGGACGTGTAATAGAAATTTACGGACCTGAATCTTCAGGTAAAACAACCGTTACTCTGCACATGATTGCGGAGGTTCAAAAGCGCGGCGGTATCTGCGGATTTATCGATGCAGAGCACGCACTCGATCCCGCATATGCGAAGAATATTGGCGTAGATGTTGACAATCTCTACATTTCACAGCCCGATAACGGCGAACAGGCTCTTGAAATCACAGAAACAATGGTTCGTTCCGGAGCCATCGATTTGGTAGTAGTTGACTCTGTAGCAGCACTTGTTCCCAAGGCTGAACTTGAAGGAGATATGGGTGATGCTCATGTAGGTCTCCAGGCAAGACTTATGTCTCAGGCTTTAAGAAAACTTACAGGTGCAATAGGCAAGACAAACTGTACCGTTGTATTTATTAACCAGCTTCGTGAAAAAGTAGGTGTATTCTACGGTAATCCTCAGGTTACAACAGGCGGTAACGCGCTTAAGTTCTATTCATCCGTTCGTATGGAAATCAAGAAAGTTGATTCCATCAAGGTTAACGGCGAAGTGGTCGGTAACAGAACCAGAGCAAAGATTGTAAAGAACAAAGTAGCTCCTCCTTTCAAAGAGGCGGAGTTTGACATCATGTTCGGTGAAGGTATTTCCTTTGTAGGTGACCTTCTTGATCTTGCTACCGAGATTGACGTAATTAATAAATCCGGCGCATGGTATGCTTACCAGGGTAATAAAATCGGACAGGGCAGAGAGAATGCCAAGATTTACCTTCAGGACAATCCCGAAGTATTAAAAGAAGTTGAAAATGCCGTAAGAACGCATTTCGATCTTCAGGATGTTCCTTCTGAAACAGACAAATAATTTTTATAACTTCAAAGCCCGGAATCTTTTATGGTTTCGGGCTTTTTTGCTTAAATTGAACCGTAATAACATTATGAGGCTTTTATGGAAATTAAGAATATAACAGATTTTAAATCCAACAAAGTTAAGATTGATGCAGAGGGCGTAACATTTGCTTTATATAAAAGCGATATAAAAAAATACGATATAAAAACGGGCGAACTGGAAGATGAAGTATTTGAAGAAATCATGACAGAAATTCTGCCTAAAAGAGCTTTGGACAGGAGTCTTAAAATAATTACAGGTAGAGACATGACCGAAGGAATGATTAAAGACAAACTGAAAGAAGATTTATATCCGGCTGAAATAATTGATTCTGTTTTAGATAAGCTTAAACAGGAGAGGTTAATTAATGACGAAAGATTTATCAGAGGCTTTATAGAAGGGAAGAGTTCAAAGAAGAGTAAAAGAGAGATTATGGCAGCTCTTTCTTCTAAAAAAGCAGATATGAATCTTGCAGAGAGAATATATGCAGAACTGTCTGAAGAAGGAAGTTTATCTGATGAAAAGGAACTGATTATAAAACTTTTGGAGAAGAGGCATTATGATTTTGAGAATGCAGATTTTGATGAAAAGCAAAAGCAGATAAGATACCTGCTTGGAAAGGGTTTTTCATACGATTCAATTCATAGTGCCTTAAAGGATTAAAAATACATTATTTTGTGGTTCAAAAGGTATTTTGGTTTACAATAATTCTTGACATATTTTTTTAAACAATATAAGATATAAATGTTGTAATTTAAAATATGGGGTTTTTATGCCCTGTACATACTGTACAATGATAACTAAATAAGGAGGTAAGACTATCAATGTTTGGAGAAGTTAGTGTGGTTGTTTTTCTTGTAACCATATTAATTGTTGCCATTCTTGTTGCGCTTGTTTCCGTCCTGATCACATATTTTGTTTATAAGAATAATATCAAGAGCAAAATCGGTAATGCCGAAGAAAAAGCTCGTGAAATTCTTGATGAAGCATTAAAGACAGCTGAAGCAAAGAAACGTGAAGGTTTGCTTGAGATCAAGGAAGAATCAATAAAGTACAAAAATGAGATCGAAAAAGAAAACAAGGAACGCAGAGCCGAACTTCAGAGAAGTGAAAGAAGAGTTCAGCAGAAAGAAGAAAGCGTAGACAAGAAACTCGAACAGATTGAGCGCAAAGAAGCAGCAATTTCCTCGAAAGAAGCAGAATTGGCTAAAGAAAAGGAATCCGTTTCTAAACTTAACGAGCAAAGATTGAAAGAACTTGAACGTATTTCAGGTTATACCTCTGAAGAAGCAAAAGAGTATTTGTTAAGAATTGTTGAAGATGATTTGAAACACGAGAAAGCCGTCCGTATTAAAGAAATGGAAAACCAGGTGAAGGACGAGAGTTCTCAGAAAGCTAAGGAGTATGTTGTTAACGCCATTCAGCGTTGTGCCGCAGATCATGTTTCGGATGTGGCAATTTCCGTAGTTAACCTTCCCAATGATGATATGAAGGGAAGAATTATCGGACGTGAAGGTAGAAACATCAGAACCCTTGAACAGATGACGGGTGTTGAATTTATTATCGACGATACTCCCGAAGCTGTTGTTTTATCTGGCTTTGATGCCGTAAGAAGAGAAGTTGCGAGAATTGCTCTCGAAAAACTTATCCTTGACGGCAGAATTCATCCGGCTAAGATTGAAGAGTCGGTTGAAAAAGCACAGAAAGAAGTCGAGAACATAATGAAAGAGGAAGGCGAGAACGCTGCTCTTGAAGCCGGTGTTCACGGAGTTAATCCCGAACTCATTAAAATCCTCGGCAAATTACATTTCCGTACAAGTTTCGGCCAGAATGCACTTAAGCATTCAATTGAAGTTGCTCATATTGCAGGTCTTCTTGCAGAAGAAATCGGTCTGGATGCAAAGATGGCCAGAAGAGCAGGACTTCTTCATGATGTCGGAAAAGCAGTCGATCATGACCAGGAAGGTACACATGTTACACTTGGTACTGAACTTTGCCGCAAATATCATGAGCCCGCTATTGTTATAAATGCGGTTGAATCGCATCACGGCGATGTAGAACCTACTTCTCTTATAGCACGTATAGTTCAGGCTGCAGATGCTATTTCGGCAGCAAGACCCGGTGCAAGAAGAGAAACATTAGGTGCTTATACTACAAGACTTACAGAACTTGAAGAATTATCCAACAATTTTGACGGTGTAGAAAAATCTTTTGCTATTCATGCAGGACGAGAAATACGTGTCATGGTAATACCTGATAAAATCACTGATGACGATATGGTATTGCTTGCTCATGACATTTCCAAGAAGATTGAGGATGAACTTAAATATCCCGGTCAGGTTAAGGTTAATGTCATCAGAGAGACAAGAGTTATTGATTATGCTAAGTAAAATTAAAACCCCTTGCGAAAGTAAGGGGTTTTTTGGTGCAAAATTATATTTATTTTTCTTGAAGATTTGGCCTTGTAGTATTAAAATAATAAACGTTAATGATTAAATGTTAAAAGGAGTAGTTTCTATAGGGAACGAGAGATTTTATGAAAGAATACTCTTTACTTACAAAAGATGAACTGATGGAACTTAAAAACGAGTTCCTTAACGAGTACGAAGATATGAAAGCCAAAGGCCTTCAGCTTAATATGGCAAGAGGTTTGCCCGGAGCCGAACAGCTCGATATGGAGGCTGATTTCTTCAATACATTAAATCCCATGTCGGAGTTTAAATCTGTAGCCGGAATAGACTGCAGAAACTACGGCGAACTTCTTGGTATTACCGAAGCCAGAAAACTTATGGGTGATATGATGAATATTTCTCCCGACAATGTTATTGTTTTCGGTAACTCAAGTCTTAATATCATGTATGATACAGTTTGCCGATCGATGATTTTAGGAGTCTGCGGTTCAACACCTTGGTGTAAGCTCGATAAAGTTAAATTCTTATGCCCTGTACCCGGATATGACAGACATTTCGCCATTACAGAACAGTTTGGCATTGAAATGATAAATATTCCCATGAAGGCTGACGGCCCTGACATGGATATGGTAGAAGAGTATGTAAATAACGATCCCGCTGTAAAGGGTATCTGGTGCGTACCTAAATATGCAAATCCTACAGGTATTTCTTATTCAGATGAAGTTGTTAAAAGATTCGCTGCGTTAAAGCCTGCAGCTGAAGACTTCAGAATCTACTGGGATAATGCATACAATATTCATCATTTATATGACGACAATCAGGATAATATCCTTGAGATATACGCTGAATGCTGCAAGAACGGAAATGACGATATGGTTTACAAATTCTGTTCAACCTCTAAAATTACATTCCCGGGCAGCGGTATAGCAGCACTTGGTACTTCCAAGAAGAACCTTGATTTTATAAAGAGCGTAATTACGATTCAGACCATCGGTCATGATAAGCTTAATCAGTTAAGACATGTCAGATATTTTAAGAATTTCGACGGTATGAAAAAGCATATGAAAAAGCATGCCGACATTTTAAGACCAAAATTCGAGATGGTTCACGAAAAACTCGAAAAAGAACTTGGCGGTTTGGGCATCGGTTCCTGGACCAATCCTCACGGCGGTTACTTTATTTCCTTTAATTCTCTCGACGGATGCGCCAAAGAGATTATTGCAAGATGCAAAGAGGCCGGAGTTACAATGACGGGAGCGGGTGCTACATATCCTTATAAGAAGGATCCGTTTGATTCAAACATTCGTATTGCTCCTACATATCCGCCTATCGATGAACTTTCACAGGCAATCGACATTTTCTGCCTGGTAGTAAAGCTTGTAAGTGTAAGAAAATATCTCGACGAAATCAACTAAAAACATAAAATGAACAACTAGGGACGGTTCTAAAATGGTAAAAAAAGCCAAAACAGAACCGTCCCTTTTTGACTCATTTATAATGACCTTTTCAGTCAATTATTTATGATTTACATAAATGATTTTCATAAATAAAATAATGCGTTATTTAATTAACATAAATATCTTTATTTGTCCATTTTTCTATATATTGTTATAAATCTTTTATCTGCTTCAAGATATAGAAACGTCCATTTTAAGTGCCTAAAAACAGGCAATTTTTCAAAATAAATTCCATTTTTTAATTGCTTTTTTGACCTGTTTTTAATATAATAACTTATGCAGTCAACGATTAACATAATTAGTTGACCGCTCTTATTCAACTTGGGGTTTGGAAGGTATTATGGAAAAGCAGATTCAGCTGTTTATAGATTATATACATAATAAGAAAAAAACGTCCAATAATACTGAGATGTCATATAAGAGGGATTTGCTTAAGGTTGTTTCCTATTTGAAAGATCATGGAATCAAAAAATGGGAAGATGTAACTTACGAAGATCTCAAAGCGTACATTGATTCTATGTTTGAAGAGAACTTTGCGAATGCCTCTATTTCCAGAAGTGTAGCTTCCGTAAAAGCATTATTTGCTTTTCTTCAATATTCACAGGTTTGCGAAGATGATGTAGCCAAAGATTTAAAGGCTCCTAAAATCGAAAAGAAAATGCCCAGCATTTTGTCAAAGAATGAAGTAACACTGCTTCTTGAACAGCCTTCGGGAAAAACTCCCAAGCAGATCAGAGACAAGGCAATGCTTGAGCTTTTATATGCTACAGGTATCAGAGTCAGCGAACTTATTTCACTTGAGAATTCAGATATCAATTTAAACATGGATTTCATTAAAATCCGTGATTTGAAAAAAGAAAGGCTTATTCCGTTCGGAACCAAGGCCCATAATGCAATGACCGAATATATTCTGAATTCGAGAGATGTATTGCTTGAAAATAACGAATCCAAGTATTTCTTCGTAAACTGCTCGGGTACACAGATGTCCAGACAGGGATTCTGGAAACTGATTAAGAGTTATACCAAAATGGCCGGTATTGATGCCGACATTACTCCTCATACATTGAGACATTCGTTTGCCGCACATCTTGTGGAAAACGGTGCAGAGCTTAAGGCTGTACAGGAAATGCTCGGACATTCCGATATTTCCACCACTCAGATTTATCTTAACAATACACAGAATCATTTAAGAGATGTGTATGACAAGACTCATCCGAGAAGTTAATCCTTGAAAAATAAAAAGATTTGGAAGTTTTCTTCCAAATCTTTTCTTATTTATATCTTAGTAAAGTTTATCTTTCTTTCTTTAAAATCCGCAATATACTCAAAACCAATGCCTTTTAAAATATCGCAGGCTTCTTTTATGCCGTATGCAATATCTTCGGGTGTGTGAGCATCACTACCGAAGGTGATAATTTTACCGCCGCATTCTTTATAAAATGCAAGTATTTCGGTACTCGGATTGAAGAGTTCAAAACCTTTTCTTCTTAATCCTCCGGAATTTATCTCGATGCCTTTGCCTTCGTCTACAAGGATTCTGAAGATTTCGCGGATTATTTCCTTATAATATTTCAAACTTCTCTGTTCGGGAGTGGTTTTTGTGTATCTTACGCAGTAATCCAGGTGTCCGTATACATCAAAATCATTGAAATTCTGAAGATTTTTAAGGATTTCTTCGAAATACATCTTAATTCCGGCTACAGGATCCTTATCTTCCCAGTACTCGGGCCAGTAAGGGTCGATACCTCCGGCTGTGTGAGATGAAAGGATGATAAAATCATAAGGGTATTCGGCAACAATTTCTTTACACATATCATAAACCTTAGGATATATGCCGAGTTCAACACCGACTCTTACGTTTATTTTAGACTGAATTTCTTCATCGTTTCGAAGCTTTACTGCCGTTTCGTTGTATTTAACGGTATCAAGTTCGAAAATATTGTCCTCATCCGCACGATAACAGGGGAAAAGAGGATCGAAATGGTCTGTAAGACTTATTATATCCAGTTTTTTCTCAATAGCCGAATTTATAATATCCGGAATTTTTGCTTTGCTGTCTCCCGAAAAGGAGGAGTGCATGTGCTGGTCTGATTTAATCATAGATTTCTCCTTATTTTATATTTTCTACGAATAAAATCATGTGTGAATGAATTACAATTAACTCAAACAAGTGTAATTATATTATAATTTTTGAAATTTTTAAATTATTTGTATATTTTATGGTATAATAAATTTCGATTTTTTAAAATAACGAAAGGAATAATCCTAATTTTAGGATATGAATCAGAAATGACCAAGATCAGAACAAGATTTGCTCCTTCACCCACAGGCAGAATGCATGTCGGCAATTTAAGAACGGCTCTTTATGCTTATCTTATTACAAAGCATGAAGGCGGAGATTATATTTTAAGAATAGAAGATACCGATCAGGAAAGATATGTTGAAGGTGCGGTAGATATTATATACAGAACACTTGAGAAAACAGGTCTTATTCATGATGAAGGTCCCGACAAAGACAAAGGTTTCGGACCTTATGTCCAGTCTGACAGACAAAAGAGCGGAATTTACCTTGAATATGCTAAAAAACTTATCGAAAAAGGCGAGGCTTATTACTGTTTCTGCGATAAGGAAAGGCTTGCTACATTAACCAGAGTTGAAGGTGATAAGGAAATTAACGTATATGACAAGCACTGTTTATCCTTATCCAAGGAAGAGGTAGAGGCTAATTTAAAAGCAGGAAAGCCTTATGTTATCAGACAGAACAACCCTAACACCGGCACAACCACCTTCCATGATGAGATTTACGGAGATATCAGCGTAGACAATGCAGAGCTTGATGACATGATTCTTATCAAGTCCGACGGTTTCCCTACATACAACTTCGCAAACGTTGTGGATGACCATCTTATGGGCATTACACATGTCGTAAGAGGAAACGAGTATCTTTCATCATCTCCCAAATACAACAGGTTATATGAAGCATTTGGCTGGGAAGTTCCCGTTTATGTTCATTGTCCCCTGATCACCGACGAAAATCATCAGAAGCTTTCTAAGCGCTGCGGTCATTCTTCTTATGAAGATTTAATCGAACAGGGCTTTTTATCCGAAGCAATCGTTAACTTTGTGGCTCTTTTAGGATGGAGTCCGGAAGGCAATCAGGAGATAATGTCTCTTGAAGAGCTCATAAAAGCATTTGATTACAGACATATCAACAAATCGCCCGCCGTATTTGACTACACCAAATTAAAATGGATGAACGGCGAATATATTAAAGCAATGGATTTCGATGCTTTTTATGAGAAAGCACTTCCTTATATTAAAAATACAATCTCAAAGGATCTTGATTTTAAGAAGATTGCTGAAATGGTTAAGACAAGAATTGAAGTTTTCCCCGATATTCCCGACCATATCGATTTCTTTGAGGCTGTTCCCGAATACGACAGTGAAATGTATGTTCATAAAAAGATGAAATCCGATAAAGCAACATCCCTTGAAGCTTTAAAAGAAATCTTGCCCGTACTTGAAAATCTCGATGAAAAAGGTTACAACAACGACGAATTATATGCTTTGCTCGTTGATTTCGCCGCAAAGAAGGAGATTAAGAACGGAACGATTCTCTGGCCCGTAAGATGTGCTCTTTCCGGAAAACAAATGACTCCGTGCGGTGCTACCGAGATCCTCGAGGTTCTCGGAAAGGAGGAGTCGCTTAAAAGAATTAAAGCGGCAATAGAAAAATTATCGAATGACATTTGATGAAAACCAAATAAGTGTTATTAAAGCGAGCCCGGGGTCCCTCTTGGTAACGGCGGGACCCGGCTCGGGAAAAACCGCGGTACTGACGCAAAGGGTTTTATATTTAAACAAAGCTTATAATATCCCTTTTGATAAAATCCTTGTGATTACATTCACCAAAGCCGCAGCCGGATAGATGAAGTCCAGGTTTGAAAAAGAATATTCGGGAGATTCCAAAGTTACGTTCTGTACGTTTCACTCCCTGTTTTATTCGATTATCAGAGACTTCAAATCCGAAAACTTCTCTATTATTTCCCAAAAAGAAAAATTGAATATCTTAAAAACGGTTCTTATGGATATGAATCTTGATGTTTCACGCCTTGATTTCAATGAAATACTTGATGAAATATCCAAAGTTAAAAATCTGGATTTGAATCTTGATGAATATGTTTCAAAAAGTATTGATTTTGATAAGTTTAAGCAGATGTTTGAACTTTATAAGGAAGAGACGAAAGCTAGAAATCTGATTGATTATGATGATTTTGTCATTATGGCCGATAAGCTTTTTAATAAATATCCCGATTTCCTGGATAAATGGACCGATAAGTATTCATACTGTCTGATAGATGAGTTTCAGGACATCAATTACAAGCAGTACGAGATGGTTAAAAGGCTGTTTAAAGGAAAAGGCGTGTTTGCGGTAGGAGACGAAGACCAGTCCATTTATGCCTTCAGAGGATCTTCAAGTGATATATGTCTTAAGTTTAAAAAGGATTTTAATGCAGATGTTTTTAAGCTTGAGACAAATTACAGGAGCACTAAAAGAATAGTCAAAGCAGGAATGAATCTTATTTCTTTTAATTCACTTCGCTTTGATAAAAGTATTGTGCCTGTAAAAGATGCCCAAGAAGGTGAATTTAAGTTAAAATCCTTTGATTCATACAAGGATGAATATGAATTAATCATAAAAGAAGCAAAAGAGAGCCTTAATAAAGGAAAAAGTGTTGCGATTCTTTTACGAACCAATAATATTCAGGATTCTCTGCAGTACTGTCTGTTAAAGTATAAGGTCCCTTATATTACGGAAAAGACAAACGTACAGATAAAGAATAATGAAGTTATAGAAGATTTCCTGACGTATTTTAAGATAGCTGCGGGGGAAAATACCTATAGTAATCTGCTTAAGATTGCAAATAAGCCTAATCGTTATATATCAAGGAATTTCCTGTCGGAATGCAGATTAAATGAAAGATACGATGATGACAGATATAGTTATGTAAACTTGTTTGAATGTTCGAGAAGAAAGAAATATCTGGCTGTAAATATATTTAAACTCGAAAGATACTTGAAACAACTTAGCAAACTTGATTCATTTGAAGCGCTTATATATATAATGAATGTTATCGGATATGATAAATATCTGTTTGAAAAAGGCATTAAATATGAGACGAAATATGAAGAATTAAAATCAATAGCCAGAGAATTTACGAATAAGGAAGATTTTATTGATTATTTTGAACTGATTAAAAATGAAAACGCTGAAACGAACGAAGAGAAAGAAAATGACGGAGTAAATAAAATAAGAATCTGTACGATTCATGCTTCTAAAGGAAGAGAGTGGGACGAAGTTTATATTCCGGATGTTAATGAAGGAAATATGCCTCATAAAAAAGCCTTCGGCAAAGAAGAAACAGAAGAGGAACGGCGTCTCTTTTATGTTGCCATGACCAGGGCCAAAGAAAAACTCTGGGTTTGCTATGTGGACGATATTAAAAGGAATTTAAAACCTTCAATTTTTGTCAAAGAACTAAAAACTTAATATTGAATGCGAAAAACTTTGAATGTATAATAACAATGTCTGTAAAGGACACGGACTATTTCCGAATGTAAATTAATTTAAAGGAGAATATAAAAATGGCATTTGTTGACAGAATCAAAGAAAAAGCAAAACTCCAGAGCAAGACAATTCTTCTTCCGGAAACAATGGATGACAGAACATACTATGCTGCTGAAGGCGCAATCAATGAAGGTATTGCAAACATCGTACTTATCGGAGCTAAGGATGAAATCGATGCGCACGTAAAGGCTACAGGCGTTGATATTTCAAAGGCTCAGATTATTGATCCCGCTAACTGTGATAAACTTGATAGTTACGTAAATCTTCTTTACGAAACCAGAAAAGCTAAAGGCATGACTCCCGAACAGGCTAGAGAAATTCTTTTAAGCGATACAATTACTTTCGGTATTGTAGCTCTTAAAGCAGGAGATGCTGACGGACTTGTTGCAGGTGCTTGCCATTCAACAGCAGACACACTTCGTCCTTCACTTCAGATTCTTAAGACAAAAGCTGGCTGCAAGCTTGTTTCCGCATTCTTTATTATGGACGTTCCCAACTGCGAATACGGCGCAAACGGAACATTTATCTTCGCAGATTCCGGTTTAAATCAGGATCCCAATCCCGAAGAACTCGCTGCAATTGCTCAGTCATCTGCAGAAAGCTTCGAAAGCCTCGTAGGAGAGAAGGCTGTATGTGCAATGCTTTCACATTCTACAGTAGGTTCTGCTAAGCATCCTCTTGTTGACAAGATGGTTGAAGCTACAAGAATCGCAAAAGAGCAGTATCCCGACCTCGTAGTAGACGGTGAATTCCAGCTTGACGCTGCAATCGTTCCTTCGGTTGCTAAGTCCAAAGCTCCCAATTCAGACGTTGCAGGTAAGGCTAACGTTCTTATCTTCCCTAACCTTGATGCAGGTAACATTTCCTACAAGATTGTTCAGAGACTTGCTAAGGCTGATGCTTACGGACCTATACTTCAGGGTATCGCAAAGCCTGTCAACGACCTTTCTAGAGGATGTTCATGGCAGGATATCGTTGGTGTTATCGCAATCACAGTTTGCCAGGCCAGCGTTTAATTAAAGATCATAAAAGAAACAGGCGTCGGATTTAATTCCGGCGCCTTTTTTGTAAGAGAGAAGAGCAATAAAAAAACCTTCCTTAATGGAAGGTTTATTATCTTAAAATCGAAAGTGATTTATTCTTCGTCTAATTTAATAATCTCTTTCTTGTTGTAGCATCCGCAAGCTTTACATACTCTGTGAGGTACGGTCAATGCGCCGCACTTGGAACATTTAACTAAAGTTGTTGCTCCCATCTTCCAGTTTGCTCTTCTTTTATCTCTATGGCTTTTGGATGATTTGTTCTTAGGACAAATAGACATATCTTTACACCTCCAATTCCCTGTATCTTTTTTATTCGTACGTTAAAGAGTATACAGTTTG
>JAGCVT010000099.1 GCA_017962225.1 Lachnospiraceae bacterium | reverse complement strand
TGGTAACGCGAAAGCTTTTGTTGATGAAATGGAATCATCAGGCATCGCAGAAAAGATTCGTTCCGAAGAGGGTAATCTAAGGTATCAGTATTTTCAACCTCTGGATGATCCGGAAACAATTCTTTTGATAGATTCTTGGAATGATCAAGCAGCGATTGATAAGCATCATGCATCGCCTATGATGAAAGCAATTACTGAACTTCGAGAAAAATATGATTTACATATGTCAGTAGAACGGTTTATAAGTGATGAATATAAAGAAGATATGAAGTATATTCGCAATTAAGAGAATTACAGTTTTATAGAATAGACAAATCGCAGTTTGTAGGGCTCTTTTGCTAGAGAAAGAACTCGATAACTTCTGATTTGTCGGGATAGTAGGTTATATCGGAAGATAATCGCACAAAGGAGCTTCTGCCCAAGTAGGACAGAAGCTCTTATTTTTATTCAGGAAGTTATAATCTGTCAGCAGATATCTTCTTTAAGTACGTCAACAATTGTTTCGCTCTGCATTTTTCCTGCCGATAAAAGCATGCTGATTCCGACGATTGCAAATACTCCTAAGGATACGAGAATGTATGTTAAGAAGTTAATCTCGAATGCGGAATTCGGAGCAGGTACGTTTTTATAGATAAATAGACTGATTAATGCCGAAATCGGAAGACCGAATAAAAGTGCTCTTAATCCGTAGAGGAAGGTCTCGAGGAAAAGCATTTTCTTAAAGCAGAACCTTGTCATTCCGACCGATTTGAACATCGCAAATTCTTTTCTTCTTAAATGAACACCCGTCGTGATTGTGTTTACGATATTTGCAATTACGATAAGTGAAATCAGAGCGATAAATCCGTACATGACGGTTTTTATCAGGGTAAGAAGAGTCTTCATTATTATAAGACTGTCTTCCACATCCGAAGCGAATGCATTGGTATAGCCGTCGTAAGTTAAAATATCCGCTATTTTCGCATGCACTTCTTCATGGTTTTTACACTGAATTCCGTATGTGCAGGTAAGATCTTTTTCGTCTACACATTTAACATATTCGCGGTCCATTATTGATGAAGGAACGTATACCGAGATGCTTCCTTTGGGTGAAAGTCTGTATTCTTCGATATTTTTATCCCACTTTACAAAATCTGTGATAGTGACTGCCGGCGGATTGCCTTCGGCTTTATCATAAAAGAGTTTCTGGCCGAGAATCTTATCGTTAAAGACATCTTTTCTGGAAGGCTTATGCGAGTAATTGTTTAACAAAACTCCGCAAAGTTCGTCACCGAAATATTTGGTATAATCAACACTGTTTTTTTCACAGATTTTAATAAAATCCGCATCCTCTACCGGAATAACCCAGATATCGTATGTTGAGTCAAAAAGATAATCGTAATCCTTGGTAAGAAATTCCGGGTTTCTTATTGCGGTATTGGGTATCTCGCGATCCTTTCCTTCATCATCCTTCGGATAGTAATTAAAGGATATCATTTCTGCGACAAATACTTTATCTACGCCGTCAAGTTTTGAAATATCCTCTTTTAATCTGGCGCGTTCGGATAAAGAAGCCGAAGCGAAAACCTGGAAAGGAATTTCAATCTCATAACTGTTCTCTTTGTTGTAAAGTTCAACCAAATACATGACGGATAATAATAAAACAATCGAAACAGCCATTGAAACGGTTATTACAAAACCTTTTGCACCGTTTCTTTTTATATTCTTTGAAGCAAGTTCACCCTCGTATCCGAAGAATAATTTTACAAAAGGAAGAACTTTCAGTTTCCATGCGCGAAGCTTTATTGTGTTGCTCTGTCTGATCGCTTCGATTGCCGTAATGCGGCTGGCCCTTAAGGCAGGGATAAAGGATGAAATAAATATGGTCAGCGCGGAGAAGAAAATTATGGCAAGTACGATGACGGGATGTGTTTTAACAGGTATATATCCCATCTCGGTCGTTTTAATTCCGTAAAGCATTCTGGAATTAAGGATAAGAGATCCCGTAAAACGAAGTGTAGCCATACAGCCGAGGATTCCGATTATGTAGCCGAGAGGAATGCCTACGATTCCAAGCAGGAGACCTTCGTAATAAACGCTTGCTTTCTTCTGTCTTCTGGTCGCACCCACACTTGAGAGCATTCCGAGATACTTCATTCTCTCTGTAAGTGACATTGCAAAAGCATTATAAATCATAATCGAAGAAGCGATGATGACTATTACAAGCGCGGTTGCAATAAGCTTATATATTGAGTTTACAGGGTTGGAAGGAATATCTTTTACGAACAAACTCATCAGATATTCCGTATTAATTTCGTGTAAATTAAGATTATGGGCAGCAGCTATGCCCCTTAAGGTTTTTATAGCGTTTCTGTCGATTTTTTTAAGAGTAATAAAAACCATGTTTTTTTCGGGGAAGCGTTCCATTCCGCGAAGCATATCATAGGCTTTGGTAGGTTCGTTATTATGGAGAATCGCCGTAATAGTGCAGGTTTCGTCGCTAAGCGAGACGAAATCTTCTGAAGATTTGTAGTTGCCTGCAATATAGATAAGTTCATCTGCTTCATAAACATAACGGTATCCCTGATGGAAAGAAAATGTGTCACCGATGTGAAGATCGAGATTATTGTCTTTTAAGTACTCTTCTTCAATAGCGATTTCATTTGCATTTTCAGGAAGTCTTCCTTCATATTCGCAGGTTACTTTCTGGGAAAGCATATCGGGATTTCCGTGGAAAACGTTTCCCAGTCTGAATCTTTTTTCCGTATCACCGTCGATATAAAAGCCTGTTTTTTCGTTGTCGGTATCCGTAACTCCGACAAATTTAAGCAGCGAATCGTTTTTTAAGCTGTTGTATTCTTCTTCGGTTAAATTTTTAAAATCCGCATGCTGGTTTCCGTCAACATATACCGAAACATCGCCCACGAATATAAATGCCGAATAAATACCGGTTAACATTGCAGTGATAAGAGCGGTTGATGCAACGATTCCGAATATTGTTACAATGGTTCTTTTAAGATTGGATTTTAAATGCTGCAAGGTCAATTTCATTATAATATTCATTAGTTTCTCGCCTCATCTTTCGTAATCTGACCGTCCTCGATTGTAATAACTCTGTCCGCGCTTAAAGCAATTCGTTCGTCATGTG
>JAGCVT010000098.1 GCA_017962225.1 Lachnospiraceae bacterium | reverse complement strand
GTCCTCAATCTTCAAGAACAACTTATCTCCGCCTTTAAGCAACTTATTCTTGATGCTGCCGCTGTAATTACAAGAAAATACCTGAGCAGTTGCCATTCCTTAACCTCCCTTTCGTTCCCCTTTAGCGTGGAATCATGAAAATTATTATAAAAGCGAAAAAAGATAAAATCTAACATAATTAGATTCTCTCTTGAACGCTTATATCACTTAATTATATTACCAAATTTTGTATATATATTCAAGAACTTTTTTGAGTTATGCAAACTTTAATTTTTTGTTTATAAATTATGTGTCAAAAAAAGCAGTAATGCGAATCATTTAACAATATCGCTTAATGTGATGCCTTCTTTTTTGCGTGTAATCTCGGCAATTCCGAGCGCAGTTATGTCAACCACTTTTGCGAACGATTTTTGCATTTTTGCCAGATTGTTTAATTCATCCAGAAGAATTTTATACTCTTCGCGCTCAAGATTGATGAAATCTATCAGAATAATGCCGGATAAATTCCTTAAATTCATCTGTCTGAATATTTCCTTTGCCGCTTCGATATTGATCTCTAAAAACGAATTGGTTTTTTTATTGTCTTTTTTAGCGGAATTTACGTCAATTACTGTAAACGCACTGGTTTCTTCGATGACAATATTCGCTCCGCTTTTAAGCCATACAAGCTTCGACGTGGCTTCTTTTAACCTTGCACTTACTGAATACAAAGTGCTTAGTGAAACCATTAAATCATTATACAGAATCGGCTCGGACAAATCAATGACATTGTTCGAATTTATAAATTCTTTAATTTCTTTGAATATATTGTCTATATCGGTCAAAATTCTGTCAAATTTATACTTTGAAAGAAGTTTTTCGTAAGCTTTTGAGCCGTACTCTATTATAGACAAATCGGTTCTGTGTTCGATATCTTCCTTTATCAGACTGACAGAAGGGAGTTTTCCTTTGGAGGAGACTCTGGTAATTTCTACAGCTATATTCTGTTCGCATTTTAAGTCTGTGGGAATATTTTTTAAGAATGCCGTACTTTTATCGGGAAGTAAAACATATGCCGAATTGATATCTTTGGCGATTTTTGATACTTTTCCTACGCATTTTGTACCTACAGGAAGTTCGTTTTCTTTTTCGAATTCGATATCGGTCAATTCTTTGTTCTCAAAAACAAGATAAACAATGCTATCGTCTTTTTTTACGATAACAAGTTCCAATCCCGAGGAATTCACATATTTTTTTGCATCTTCGTTTTTAACTGCTGGTTTGATCATAAAATAAATGCCGGGCGTTAACAGAATACTTCGCCCTGGTCTTTTAAACTTAAGAAATTATTGTTTTCATCCGTGGTATAAAGCTCTGATCTTTTGAATTTAAGACATTTTGCCTTTAATCCGTATTTTTTAAGTGCTTCAATTACGACATCTGCCTTAAGATTGCCTGCAGATGAAGAATTTACCTTAACTAAAAGCTCGTTGTCACTTAAAATCTTATATTCATATATATCTTCAATCAGATCTTTTACTTTGGCCTTTTCTTTTCTGATATATTCAAAAATATATGTTTCCTGTGAGAAAAACTCATCCAAAAGCTCTTTTGAAGCGGAAAGTGAATCAAAAGTATAAATATAATCGGCAGCTTTTACGCTGCTCATACCGTTCTGGACATTGTCGTTAAGCAGTGTGACATTCAAAATCTCAATGCCTTCCACGCACTGTTTGTTCATTTCCGGCACAAGTGTATTCAAATCCGGAAGCGTATTCATTTCCAGATCGAAATAATCTCCGTCGGTTTCGACACCCACGCTTAAGGGCTGGGCAAAACTAAGCTTAAGGTGCGGAGAAAAACCTTCGGTATAAGCAGCATCTATACCGCTTCGCCTGATTGCCTTTTGGAAAAAACGCATTATATCAAGGTGTCCGATATAAACAATCGGTCCGTACTTTTTAAATTTGAATCTTAATACTTTCTTATCTTCCATCTTTACTGTTTAAAACAAAACTTTCCGGCTCCGTAAACATTTGCGCCGCATCCGTTACACTTAATCATACAGTTTTCTGTGATTTTTCCTTCTTTGGCACGAAGCCATTCTCTTTTAAGATAATTCTTTGTAACACCGATATCGATGAAATCCCAGGGGAATATTTCTTCGAGGTCCCTTTTTCTGGTGGTATAAAAGAACATATCGATACCGTTTTCTTCAAAGGATTTAAGCCAGATATCGTAATTGAAATAATCGTTCCAGGCATCATACATTGCGCCGTTTATATATGCAGCATATATAACCTTTGCCAGTCTTCTGTCGCCACGAGCGAATATTCCTTCAAGAACGGAAACATCCGTATCATGCCAGTTATACTTAATGCTTCTTTGATTAAGCTGATTCATGATACTTGTACGCGTTAAATAGGCTTTATCCCTGAAGTCTTCAAGCGTAAACTGTGAAGCCCACTGGAAAGGCGTAAAAGGCTTCGGAATAAAGAATGATGTGGATGCGGTAATGGATACTCTCTGTTTTCTCTGTTCCTTTGGAAGAGTCTCGTAATATTCCTTAGCGACCTTTTCGCAAAGTTCTGCTATGGCAACAACATCTTCATCCTCTTCAAAAGGAAGTCCGAGCATAAAATAAAGCTTAACCTTATTCCATCCTCCTAAAAAAGCCAGTCTGGAACCTTCAAGAATCTGTTCTTCCGTTAAACCCTTATTTATTACATTTCTCATTCGTTGAGAACCGGCTTCGGGCGCAAAAGTAAGGCTTGATTTCTTAATATCCTGGACTTTGTTCATTACATCAAGCGAAAAAGCATCGATTCTCAATGAAGGCAATGATATATTTACTTTCTTTTCGTTGCAGTAATCGATTAAGTATAATATTAATTCTTTTAACTCGGGATAATCCGACGAAGAAAGCGAGCTTAGGTTAATCTCTTCGTATCCGGAGTTTTCAATCATCTGTCTCGCAAATTCTTTTAAAACCTCGACATCTCTTGTTCGTATCGGTCTGTAAAGCTGGCCTGCCTGACAGAAACGACAGCCTCTGGGACAGCCTCTCATGATTTCGAGAGTTATACGGTCCTGAGTTGCTTTTATGAACGGAATAATGGGTTTTACGGGATAAAAAGAATCGTTTAAGTCGGTTTCAACTTCTTTTTTGACAACCGTTCTGACCCCTTCTTTTACGGGAACGAACTTTTTAATCGTAAAATCATCGTTATATTCGACATTAATTAATGACGGAACGTATATGCCGTCAATGAATGTGGCTTTATAAAGAAAATCTTCTCTGGAGCAGCCTTCTTTTTTACATTCTTTATATAAATCAAGCAAAGCCCTGTAGGCAACTTCACCCTCTCCGATATAAAACATATCAAAGAATTCGGCAATGGGCTCGGGATTATAAGAACAGGGACCGCCGCCTATTACAATAGGATCTTTATCAGTTCTGTCTTTAGCCCAGATCGGAATCTGTGCAAGCTCCAAAACCTGCAGAATATTCGTATAACACATTTCGTATTGAAGTGTTATGCCGAGGAAATCAAAGTCTTTTACGGGGTCCTGGCTTTCAAGCGAAAAAAGAGGGATATTTTTATCCCTCATTATTTTGTCTAAATCAGGCCAGGGAGAATATACTCTTTCGCACCATGTATCTTCAAAAGAATTGAACATGGCGTATAAAATCTGGATTCCTAGATGTGACATTCCGATATCGTAGACATCGGGGAAACACATGCAAAATCTTATATCGATTTCGTTCGGATCCTTCATGACGGAGTTAAATTCTCCGCCGATATATCTCGCCGGCTTGTCGACAGTCATTAATATTTCATGACTAAGCGCAGTTTTTCTCATATTTATCTTTTAGCAAGTTCGTCAGCAACCTCTTCCCAGGTTACGCCCTTTTCAACCATCAGTACCGATAAGTGATAAAGGAAATCTGCTATTTCATATTTAATTTCTTTTGGTTCTTCATTTTTTGAAGCAATAACGATTTCGCAAGCTTCCTCTCCGACTTTCTTTAATATCTTGTCAAGACCTTTGTCGAATAAATAATTGGTATAAGAACCTTCTTTGGGGTTCACTTTTCTGTCTTCTATTACTTTATAAAGGTCCGTAAGTATCTTGGAAGGATTCTTTTCGGATGAATCATTTACAAGTACGTCGTTAAAGAAACATGTATCCTTGCCGGTATGGCATGGAACGCCGATTTGAGAAACTCCGCAAAGAAGCGTATCGAAATCACAGTCAGCCTTAATGTATTTAACATACTGGAAGTGACCGCTTGTTTCACCTTTTATCCACTGTGAATTACGCGATCTTGAATAATAATTCATAAGACCGGTCTTAAATGTGTTGTTGTAAGCATCCTCATTCATGTATGCCATCATAAGGATTTTATCGCTCTTATAATCAACAACTATCGCAGGGATTAAGCCGTCCGCATTCTTCTTAAGCTTTTCCCAGGGAATCTGACATTTAAGTGAAAATACATCGATTCCTTCATTTTCAAACAGATTCTTTATTGCAAAAATATCATTTGCTTCCAAAGCATTGTCAGTAAGATAATACTCTTCTTTTTCATTTAACGCTTCTTTTGTATATCCGAAACTAAAAGGATTGCTGCAGTTTGAATCAAAATCTGAAGAATATTCGGCAAAATTCTTTTTAAAAACTACAAGCTTTTCGCCAAATCTCTTTTTGCCGTCTTCAATTACAGAATCTTCAAGAGATGTTCCGTCGGATGCGATTATCTGACAAACATTAGCATAATAAAGCTTTTTCATATCCTCAAAATGCGTAAGAGGAAATTCGACAAGTACTTTCTTCTCGCATAAAGAAACAATTTCAATCATATTGTGGAAGAAATTTTCTTTATCGGCGTCTGAATATGCTTCTCCTTTTACATAAAGATAATCATAGCCCTTTGTATTTACATCTTTTATGATATCTGTAAAATCTCTGAATGAATCAGAATTGCCAAATTCTATTTTCCTGCCTATTAAAACCATTAAAGAGCTCCTTTCGTTGAAAGAATTCCTTCTCTGTAGGGATTCTTTGAAGCTGCTATTCTCATTGCGTTAGCCATTGCTTTAAATATAGCTTCGATGATGTGATGTGTATTATTGCCGTCCATAATCTTGATGTGCAGATTCATGCCTGCAGCGTAAGATACCGAATATAAAAACTCTCTTAAAGTTTCTGTTTCGAAATCGCCTACAGTATATACCTCAAAATCCGAAATTCTCTGATCTTCAAAATCATATGAGAAATTAAGATAAGGTCTGCCTGAGAAATCAACAGCACAAAGCACCAAAGCGTCGTCCATGGGCATTACAAAAGACGCATATCTGTTAATGCCTTCCTTGTTACCTAAGGCTTCTTTAAAGCAGGTTCCGAGTACAATACCTATATCTTCAACCGTGTGGTGACAGTCTACATTTAAATCGCCTTTGCATTCAAGATCCAGATCAAAATTTCCGTGTTTTGCAAAGGAATTAAGCATATGATCGAAGAATCCGATACCGGAATTGATATTACCGATTCCCGAACCGTCAATATTTAGACTCATTTTAATCTGAGTTTCTTTAGTGTTTCTCTCCTGGGATGATGTTCTCATAGTTTTCCCTTTCTTAAATAATTATTTCTCAAATCTCACTTCAATGGATTTGGAGTGTGCGTAAAGTCCTTCGCTCTTGGCGAATTTTTCAATCTTGGTGTGACATTTTTCCAAAGCATCTTTTGAGAAACAGATCACGCTGCTCTTTTTGATGAAGTCGTCAACAGAAAGAGGTGAAAAGAACTTCGCTGTTCCGTTTGTAGGAAGAACATGGTTGGGACCTGCAAAATAGTCACCCAAAGGTTCGGATGAATATTCTCCGAGGAAAATAGCGCCTGCGTTCTTAACCATTCCCATGGTTTCAAGAGGATTCTTGGTTAAAATCTCTAAGTGTTCGCTAGCGATATCGTTTACTGCATCAACTGCTTCCTTGATATCTTTTGCAACTAAAATGAAACCGAATTTATCTAAAGATTTCTCAAGTATCTCTTTTCTGGGAGCGTCTTTTAAGAACTCTTCTACGTATTTTTCAACATCATTTGCAAGTTCTTCGCTTGTAGTAATAAGAATACCGCTGGCCATTTCGTCATGTTCGCACTGACTCATTAAATCTGCGGCTACAAATTTAGGATTTGCTGTTTCGTCTGCAAGTACAAGTATTTCACTGGGGCCTGCAATCGAATCTATCGAAACATGTCCGTATACGTATCTTTTAGCCAAAGCTACGAAAATATTTCCGGGTCCTACAATCTTACTTACCTTGGGAACTGTTTCGGTTCCGAAAGCGAGTGATGCGATTGCCTGAGCGCCGCCTATTTTGTATATCTCATTAATACCACAGATTTTTGCTGCAGCAAGAGTTGTATCGCTTACTTTTCCTTCGCTGTTACATGGAGTAGCCATTACGATTCTTTTACAGCCTGCTACCAGCGCGGGAACAATGTTCATTAATGTGGATGAAGGATAAGCAGCTTTTCCGCCGGGAACATATACGCCGACAGTCTCAATAGGCATAATTCTCTGACCTAAAAATGTTCCGTCTTCGGTTGTATCAAAGAATGAATTACGAACCTGCTTTTCATGATAAGTCTTAATATTGTTAAATGCTTCCTGCATGATTGCATATAATTCGGGATCAAGATTCTTAACTGCCTCTTCTACTTCTGCTTCCGTTACTCTTATATTGTCTTTGTTTAAAGCATATTTATCGTATTTAAGAGTATATTCGAAAAGTGCCTCGTCTTTTCTTTCCTTAACATCTTCGCAGATTAAAGCAACTTTCTTTTCATATTCCGGATAGTTTGATGTGCTTCTTTTAAGAAGATTATTTAAAAGATTCTGCTTGTTCTCTTCGTTTAAAATATATTTATTCATGATTAATCCTTTCAGTTTATAAATTAGCTTTTATATCCTCTACAAGCTTTTCTATACGTTCCTTCTGCATCTTCATGCTTACTCTGTTTACAATAAGTCTGGATGAGATCGGACAGATTTCTTCGAGTACTTCAAGGCCGTTTTCGCGAAGCGTTGAACCGGTTTCAACTATGTCTACTATAACATCTGAAAGCTCAACAATGGGCCCTAATTCAACGGAACCGTTTAATTTTATGATATCTACGGTCTGATATTTCTTGTTGTGGAAGTAATCTTTAGCTATTACAGGATATTTGGTTGCGACACGAATCTGTTCACGGTGTAATAAAAGCTCACTGGCATCCTTGGGACCGCATACGCACATTCTGCACTTTCCGAATCCAAGATCCAGAAGCTCTGTTACTCTCCTTTGCTCTTCATCTATAATATCACTTCCCACAACACCCAAATCGGCAGCTCCGTATTCAACATAGGTGGGAACGTCGGGACCTTTAGCAAGGAAGAATTTTAGCTTGTTCTTTTCGTCTGTAAAGATAAGTTTTCTTGTGTTCTTATCTTTTATTTCATCGCACCTAATGCCAAGTTTTTCGAGAAGCTCCATTGTCTGATTGGCAACTCTTCCTTTACAAAGTGCAATTGTCAAATATCTGTCGTTCATAAAAATCTCCGATTAACAGTTTATGATTTCATAGCCGTTTGTACTGCACATTTCCTTTAATTCATCATCAAAAAGGTTCTTTGCAACGGTTATGCATTTAATATCATTGTCTCTTAATTCGTTAGCCTTCTTGATTGCATCGATTTCTTTGCCTTCTTCATATACAACAAAAGAAACCTTTTTAGCATCAATATCAGTTGCGATTTTTTGCTTCTTAATGCTCTGAAGAATATTGTCTACAAGGAATACGCATCCTACAGCAGGAGCTGCATCACCGTATTTCTCTAATAATGAATTATATCTTCCGCCTTTGCAGATTGAATCGCCTACGCCGTATGTATAAACTTTGAAAAGCATTCCTGTATAATACTTAAAGTTCGAATCGATATCGGGATCGTATGTGACATATTCCGAATAACCCATTGAATCCAAAAGTTTTAGCATCTTATCTAGTCTGTCAGTATTGCTTTCTTTTGTGTTTACACAGATCTTGAATTCTTCAAGTCCGATTGAAAGAAGGTTCTTAATTACAAGCTCAATTACTTCGGCATCACCCAAAACGGTATCGTCCTTAAGAAGTTCGATGCCCATCTGGGTAACTTCAATAGCTTTTCCTTCATATTCACCTTTGTTCGAAAAAGCGTTGCCCTTATAAAAGAATCTTAAAGGCTTGTTCTCATCGGAAAAATACTTAACGGCACATCTTGCAACACCCGGTGTATAGTCGGGTCTTAAAACAAGCGTGCTTCCGTCTCTGTCGATAAATCTGAAAGTCTTTGATTCGAAAGCTACATCTTCGTCTTCAAGAAATACATTTAAGAATTCAAGCGTAGGTGTCTGAATTTCATCATAACCGTAAAGCTTAATATTCTTTTCAAATTTATTCATTATGTAATTTTTCAGATCAAGCTCGGCTCCGTAAAAGTCTCTTACTCCGTCGGGCGTATGTAATAATGATAAGTTCATTTTTTATCCTCGTTCACTTTAGCACTTTAAATTGCTACCTAATTACCAGATTACCAAACTATTGTAACAAAGTATAAAGGACGCCAAATTAATTGTCAACATTTATTTTAATTATTTTTTTGCTTAAAGAATTCCATACATCGTCTTCATCAAACTCGGGAAATACCAGTTTATATGCGATTAATTCCTGATATCTGCAGCTTGAATCAGTTTTTCCGTTATATTTTTTATCTCCCAACAGCGGAAATCCCAAATGCGATAAATGGGCTCTTATCTGATGGCTTTTACCGGTAATAAGTTCGATTTCAAGCAGAGAATAATCCTTTTCCGATTTAAGTACATTTATTTTTGTAGAAATCGGAGAATATTTGATATTATCGGAAATATTCTTTATATCATCATAAATTGTTACTTTGTTAGTCTTCTCATCCTTACTCAAATAAGCTTTGTAAAGACCTTTTAAGTCACATCCGCCTTCTGTTTTGGCAAAATAATATTTCTTTAAATCACGTTTTTTTATAAGTTCAGACAGCCTCTGAGAACCGGTAAGTGTTTTGCCGAATATGACAAGACCTTTTGTATTTCTGTCGAGTCTGTTTAAAACAGAAGGTTTAAATTCCTTTAAAGACTTCTCATCAATAAAGTTTTTGGACAAAAGATATCCGATGCACCATTCGTTCAATGAAGGAAGACTGCTCTTGTCTTTCTGTGTCAGAACGCCTTCGGGCTTGTTTACAATCATAAAATCTTCATGCTCGAACACAATTTCGACATTCTTTATATTTTTGAAAGCATCAAGGAAAATACCGATATCTTCTTTTACGGTCTCTGACATTTTTGAAAATGTATCATCGGAAAAGAAGATTTTAATCGAATCACCGGATTTGAGAATTTCGTCTCCCTTCGCTCTCTTGCCGTTAAGCTCGATGTTTTTCTTTCGAAGCATTTTGTATATAAAAGAATTGGATGATGCTGGAAGAATTCTTTTAAGATATTTATCCAGTCTTTGGTTTTCGTTTGTTTTGTTAATTATAAATTCTTTCATGTAATTATAAGGAAATACTCTTAATTAAAGCGTATGCGGTCAAATCTGCCTCGGATTTGGCATAATCTGCGGATATGCTCTTTAATCTTTCATAAAACTTCTCTTTATTTTCAAGAATATAGACTTTAAAGCCGTTAATGTAATTATTGGCAAGGTATTTTTCTATATGTTCCCTGCATTCCTTTGCATCAAGCTTTGAATCGCCTGAAAGGCAGATAATCGAACCGTCATATATGAATACCGAAAGCAGAGGAAAATTCACTTTATAACTTGTGAGGTAAAAATCAAAACCAAGGCAGAAATCCTTGTTATCCGCAATATTCATGATTTCGTTATTGATATCTTCACTGCAGGAATACTTTTCTGCTTTTAAATACATGATAAAAGAAACAATCATCTTTGCTACCGGAAGCATTCCGAGTACGGCAATAATTGTAAAGATATTCTTAACATCACCTTTGGTTATATAACCGATCATAAAAACACCTGCACACATTAAAAGTAAAACAAGTGTCAGTAAACCTATTCTTACAGGCTGCTTTTTAAGATATTTAAATTCTCCCTTATATTTCGAAAACATATAATCTCCTAATTGCATTAAAAATGACCTCTTTATTTAAGAGGTCATTTATTTTAGAAATCGTCATCATCAACAGGCTCGCCGTCTTCATATTCCTCTTCTTCGGGAACGTATTGCTGCTCCGGCTGAATCTGATTGGAAGGTTCCGGAACATTTTCTTCAAGCAAAGGAGCAATCTCGGCTCTGTTTTCTTCAATCTTGGAATACAAAGCATCAAGTCTTGCCTGTGCATCTTCAAATGTTTTATTGTTCTTAAGCATAACTTCTTCAATAGCCTTCTGCATGTCTACCAAAACATCGTCCATGTAGAAGTTCATGCTCTTAATGATATCTTCTTTGTAATCTTCAGCTTCATCAACACTTCTCTGTGAAAGAACCTGTGCTTCTTCTACCAAAGCGTCAGCCTGCTTTTGAGCTTCAAGCATGATTTCGTTTTCGGAAAGCTTGTTCTGAAGCATTTCTTCAGTTTCTGCAGCTTTTTCCATAGCTTCCTGCTCGATTTCGTAAGCCTTTGCATTAGCCTTGTCAATCTTGTCATGAGCAAAAGCTTCTGCGCTCTTTAAAAGTTTCTCTCTCTTTGAAAGAACGTTGTTAGCAAGCTTAATCTGATCGGGAATCATTGATTTGAGTTCTTCGAGCTTTTCAAAAATAAGATCGATTTCGACAAGAATCATTCCTTTTTTTAATTTGGAAGGCTTGCTTTCTTCGAGAATTTTTTCGATTTCCGATATCTTGCGTTCCAGTCTCTGAACATCAACATTATCTTTTTCGGCTGCCATTGAATTTCCCCTCTAAAAATCAATATTTTTTATTAATATCCAAATTTTTTGTATAAACTTTCTGCAACGCATTCAGGTACAAATTTTGAAACGTCACCGTGGAAACTAGCAATCTCTCTTACTGTTGTTGAAGAAAGATATGAATATTCCAAATCAGTTGAAAGAAAAACGGTTTCAAGCCATCCGCCCGATATCAGGTAATTCGTCTGAGCCATGTGAAGCTCGTATTCAAAATCGGTTAAGGCTCTCAAACCTCTTAAAACAACGTGAACGTCTTTTTCGCGGGCATAATCTATAAGAAGTCCCCTGAATGTTTCGATTACAACATTGTCATAATCCTTAGTCACATCTTTTAACATTTTAACACGTTCTTCAACTGTAAACAAGGGACTTTTTTTATTATTGTCCAAAACGGAAACATATACGGTATCATAATTTTTTGCCGCTCTTTTGATAATATCGATATGGCCGTAAGTTACAGGATCAAAACTGCCGGGATAGATGATTGCTCTGTTCATTTCAGTGCCTTTCTATTTCTTTTCAATAAAAACATGTTTATTGGTTTTATACTCTTTCATCTTAAAAATTTCAAGGTTTAAATCTTCCAGAAAATCAAATTCTGCATCATAATCGCATTCTACTACAAGAATAGTATCTTCGCCAATTAATTCTTGATTAACAAGCAAAGGAATGATTTCTTTTTCCGCATGAAGTTTAAAAGGCGGATCCAGGAAAATGATGTCGGGAACTTCTTTTATTCTGTTTTTTACAAAAAACGAAACATCTTCCTTGTAAACAACAGCTTTATCCGAGAGTCTGGTTTTAGCAAGATTTTCCTTTACGCAGTTAATCGCTTCTTTCGAATTGTCACAGAAGTAAGCTTTTGCCGCACCTCTGCTTAAAGCTTCGATGCCTATTGCACCGGAACCCGCGAACAAATCTACAAATACACAGTTGCCGATATATGACTGCAGACAGTTAAATAAAGTCTCTTTGTACTTGTCTGTGGTAGGTCTTGTATCAAAACCTTTTGGCGTTATTAAATTGATGCTTCTGGCAGTACCTGCGATTACTCTCATTACAGTCTTAACTTATTTCCTTTACTGTCACGGTTTGCAAGTTTAATCTTTCCCGAAGGAATTTCATAATCATTATAATTGATAACCGATTCGATTGCATTACCTGTGAAGAATACTTTGTCAATCAAAGCATCATCATTTAATTTCATGCCTCTTACGCCGACGGCCATCTTTTTCTTCTCGGGAATCTGATCAATCGGGAATTTAAGGAAATATCCGTCGTTAGAAATAAGTATTATGTTCTTCTGCTCGTTATAAATGCTTACCGAACAGATTCTGTCGCCGTCCATGAGTTTTGTTGCCTGGATGGTCTTTCTTGTAACATCGAATTCTCCGCCGTCTACAACCTTCATATAACTCATCTTGGATACGAATATGAGTCTGAAAAGATTCAGATCGGACTGAGAGCATAAAAGAAGTATTGATGAATCATTTGATGTGTAAGTTGTAATATTGTCGATAGGAATGCCTTTATCTCGTATCTTTCCTAAAGGAATATCCGAAACCTTTGCGGTATAAAGCATACCGTTATCGCTGAATAGACAAACCTTGCCTGTATTCTTGCAAAGAACAGCAAATTTGCTTTCTTCTTTTATGGATTCAATGTTTCTTTCGTATGTGGGAAGATCGACAGCCTTAACATATCCGAATCTATCCATAAGAACGTAAACGTCCATCTCTTCCATCTTCTTTTCTTCGTAAACAGCTTCTCCTTCGTTGGTGATAACGGTTCTTCTCGGAACTGCATACTGTTTTTTGAGTTCTTTTAATTCCTCGGCAATAACCTGAGTCATGGAACTCTTTCTTTCAAGAATATCCTCGTATCTGAAGATATTTGCCATTGTCTGCTCATGTTCTTTTACGAGGGCATCCAGTTCAAGACCTATAAGCTTATAAAGTCTCATTTCAAGAATGGCGTTTGCCTGCTTTTCAGTGAACATAAGCTGCATAGCCATAATCTTTGATTCTTTGGATTTAAAATGAATGCCGTCCGTAATGCCTTCCACAAGGCACTTTTTAGCCATGGCGCGGTCTTTTGAACCTCGTAAAATCTCAATGATAAGGTCTATAACATTGCATGCACGAATCAAACCTTCCTGTATTTCACGCTTCTCTTCTTCCTTGGCTAAAAGATTGGTGTATTTTCTGTTGTTGAATTCATAAGAAAACTCAACACAGTCGGCAATAATGTCTCTTAAAGACATGGTTTCGGGCTTGCCCTTTGATATTGCAAGCATATTTACGCCGAAAGTATCTTCAAGCTTTGTTTTCTTATAAAGCATGTTCTTGAAGTTTTCGATATCGGTATCTCTCTTTAATTCGATGACGATACGAATGCCTTCTTTAGAACTCTGATTGGATATATCAACAATATCGAGAGCTTTCTTTGATTCATAAAGTGCTGCAATATCAGATAAAAACTTCGATATATTAGCACCGATCATCGGATAAGGAATCTCTGTGATTACAAGATTTGTCTTTCCGTTCTTGCCTTTTTCGATTTCAACTTTACCGCGGACTTTAATCTTGCCCACACCGGTTTCGTAGATATTAAGAAGTTCATCTTCGTTAATTACAATTCCCCCTGTAGGGAAATCCGGACCTTTTACATATTTCATAAGGTCACTTGTAGTCATGTAAGGATCGTTCAAAAACGCTAAAGTCGCATCAATTACCTCTCCTAAATTGTGAGGAGGTATGCTTGTAACCATACCTACGGCTATACCTTCGGAACCGTTTACAAGAATGTTAGGAAATTTAACAGGTAAAACACTCGGTTCTTTTTCGGTCTCGTCAAAGTTGGGCACGAAATCGACAATATCCTTGTCCAGGTCCGCAAGGAAAGCCTCTTCGGTAATCTGTTTTAGTCTGGCTTCGGTATAACGCATTGCAGCGGCCGAATCACCCTCGATATTACCGAAGTTGCCGTGACCGTCAATTAAAGCAAGACCTTTTTTAAACTCCTGCGTCATTACTACAAGCGAATCATAAATCGAAGAATCGCCGTGAGGATGATATTTACCCATTGTATCGCCGACAATTCTTGCAGACTTTCTGTAAGGCTTGTCGTGTCTGATACCGAGTTCATGCATATCATATAAAACTCTTCTCTGAACAGGCTTTAAACCGTCTCTTACATCGGGAAGAGCTCTTGCGGTAATAACGCTCATCGCATAATCCACAAAGGATTTGCTCATTACTTCGGAATATTCTGTTTTAATTACTTTTCCGGCCATTATCTGTAAATCTCTTTCTTATTTCTTTTATATGTCAAGTTCTGCTTCATTTGCATGCTTGTAAATATATTCACGTCTTATGCCTACATCGTTGCCCATTAAAAGCTCAGTAAGTTTCGAGGCCATAGAAGCATCTTCTATGGTTACCTGCTTTAAATTCCGTCTCTCGGGATCGAGTGTGGTCTCCCAGAGCTGCTCAGCATCCATTTCACCAAGACCTTTGTATCTCTGAAGAGTAAAAGGACCTTTATGCTTCTTTCTGTAAGAAGCAAGAGCAGCATCATCGTAGAGATACTCTTCTTCACCCTTAGAAGGAATCGCCTTGTAAAGAGGCGGCATTGCGATATATACATGTCCTTCAAAGATAAGTTCGGGCATAAATCTGTAGAACAGAGTCAGTAAAAGCGTACTGATATGCGCACCGTCGACATCGGCATCGGCCATAATAATGATTTTGTCATATCTTAATTTAGTAATATCAAAATCATTACCAAAGCCTTCTGAAAATCCACAGCCGAAAGCATTTATCATGGTCTTAATCTCTGCATTTGCAAGGATTTTATCCATACTTGCTTTTTCTACGTTAAGGATTTTACCTCTGATAGGAAGAATAGCCTGGTATTTTCTGTTTCTTGCTGTCTTTGCCGAACCGCCGGCGGAATCACCTTCTACGATAAAAATTTCACACTTCTCGGCTTCTTTTGATTCGCAGTTTGCAAGCTTTCCGTTTGAATCAAAGGAAAACTTCTGCTTTGTAAGCATATTTGTCTTGGCTTTTTCTTCTGCTTTTCTTATCTTTGCGGCTTTTTCGGCACAGCCGATGATTGTCTTTAAAGTTTCAAGATTTCTGTCAAAGAAAAGTTGAGCTTCGTCGTTTATAACCTTTGAAACAGCTTTTGCCGCGTCCTGATTATCAAGCTTGGTCTTTGTCTGGCCTTCAAATCTGGGCTCGGGATGTTTGATTGAAAGTACACATACAAGACCGTTTCTTACTTCCGCACCGGTAAAGTTAGGATCTTTGTCTTTTAAGATACCCAGTGATCTTGCATAGTTATTTATAACCTGTGTAAAGATTGTCTTAAAACCTGTAACATGTGTACCGCCTTCTGCGTTATAGATATTGTTACAGAAGCCTAAAACATTTTCATGGAACTCATCCACGTACTGAAAAGCACAGTCTACGATTACATGCTCACTCTGCCCGTGAAGACAGATTACGTCATGCAATGCTTCTTTTCCGACATTTAAGTCTTTTACGAAGCCTTTTATACCTTCTTCTTCGTGATAAACGATTTTTTCTTTTACATCACGCTTGTCTTCAAAAACTATTGTGAGTCCGGGATTTAAATATGCGGTCTCATGGATTCTTGATTTAATATCCTCAGATCTGAAATATGTTTTTTCAAAAATCGTATCGTCGGGCGTAAAAGTTATGCTTGTACCTGTTTCTCTCGTCTTACCGCATACAGGTAAAAGGCCGTCTTCAAGTTCAAGCACGGGCTTACCGAATTCATAAGCATCCTTGTAAATGCATCCGTCTCTTTTAACGGTAATATCAAATCTTTTGGACAAGGCATTTACTACAGAACTTCCGACACCGTGAAGACCGCCGGCATTCTTATAAACGTCATTATTAAACTTACCTCCTGCATGAAGCGTGGTAAGTACAATACGTTCTGCGGTAATGCCTTTTTCATGTCTGTCTACGGGAATACCTCGTCCGTTATCGGAAACTGTCGCCGAACCGTCAGCATTAAGCGTAACATTGATGGTATCGCAGTAACCCGCCATATGCTCATCGACAGAGTTATCCATTATTTCGTATACAAGATGATTAAGTCCTTTGGTAGATGTCGAACCGATATACATACCCGGTCTTTCCCTGACGGGTTCAAGACCTTCGAGGACCATAATCGAACTTGAATCATAAACTTCTTTTTTAGGTGCCATTTTAATCTCCGTTTATTTGAGAATTCTTTAAATTGCAAGAATTTTAAAGTCATTTTTAAACTGAATGCCTTCATGCGAACATTCTTTCGCATTCTTTCAAATTATATCATAAAAGATACACAAATAAAAGAAAAAAATACACGATATGGTGGATTTATAAACAAATGACCACATCATGTATTTTATGATTAAAAACAAAAAATCCGGGACAGATTTTTCTGTCCCGGATATCCAAAACGAATATTATCTTAAGTCATATATCGGTAAATTCTTGTCGGTCAGTTCCTGATAATATTCATCCGAATACAAATTACCATAATTATAATCTATAAGATTTTCATTTTCGGATACGGTAATTTCAAAGATAAAAGTCTTTTCATCGTTGACGGTATTTACTATAATCGCTGAGTCTCCGAGAGGCAGATCCGTTATATCTTCATATACGATTGTCCTTTCATTAGTGTTATAAATTTCAGCCGGGAAATTAAAGAAAAAGACTCTTCTGTTTCCTTCATATTCGTCAGCCAGATCATTTAATGCATTTTTTATTGCATCAATATCAGCGTTTCCGGCAGCTTCTCTTAAACCGGCAATAATCTGTGCCTTTTTGTCGGCATCCTGAAATTCTTTTAATTTTAAAGTGTACCAAAAGCAGCCTTTAATTGTATAGTAAAGTTCTTCTGTAGAAGCACCTTCGTCAACACTGGCGGATAAAAGAATAAAATCATCCGTTCCGTCGCCCTTAACTTTTAAATAAAGCGAATATTCTGTTTCGCAGTCTTCAATGGGATTGTAGAACACAACTTGGTCATCCTTAAAATCAACCTGCTGGACATTTTGGCCGTCCATTTCAACAAATGAAGTTTCGGTATCGCTTCCGTTGCCAAATACATAAAATCTGTTGTCGATTACACCTTTAACATATTCAATGATTCCGTTATCGGTAGCAGCATTTGCGATGATTCCTGTCCCGAGAACTATGGCAAAAAACGATGCTGCTATCGCTGCCACGCGTAAAATATATGCATTACTCTTTTTCTTACCAACGTTTTCTATAATTTTCCTGTTTAATTCATCCGAAGCATTTATATCAATTATTAAAGCTTCTTTGATCATTTGGTCTTCTTTACTCATAACCTTTTTCCTCCAGTTTAATCTTAAGCGAGCCTTTTGCCGTGTTTAATCTGCTTTTTACGGTACCTTCGGGGATTCGTAAACAATTACCGATTTCCTTTAAAGACATATCCGCAAAATAAAAGAGATAAACAACTTGTCTTTGTTTAATGGGAAGTTCATGAATGCTTTTCCTTAAAAGAGTGTAAAGTTCTTTTTCTTCGACCTTTTTCTCCGTACTAAAGTCTGATGAAAGCTCCGGATTATAATCAAATTTCTCGTCATCCAACGATTCTTCTTTTCTTCTCATTTTTTTACGGTTTATATTTTTATATAATCTCGTTGCAATTCCCAGGCAGTAATTTCGTTCGTTTATAAAAGAAGAATCCTCACTGTCTTCAATCTTTTGTATCTTTTCAAAAGCTTTGTAAAGAGTTTCCTGGTACAAATCATCGGCGTCTTCACGGCTTCCTGTTAAGTGATAACAAAACTGATATATATCCTTACCGCGTATTTCAATCAGTTTTTCCAAATCATGTTTAGTCATTTAGTACCTCTCGCAGTTTCTTGAAAGCTTTCACTAAATAAATGTCGCAAAATCATAAAAGGTTCATTTTTTCATAAAAAAAGGTTTCTCATAAAAGAAACCTTTAATATAATGCATCGGCAAATTCTTTTGCTTTAAAGAACAAATCTCTGTCTCTGTAAATATCGGCTATCTTAAATCTTACATCGCCGCTTTGTCTTACGCCTGTTAAATCTCCCGGACCTCTTAACCTTAAGTCCTCATCGGCAATATAAAAACCGTCATCGGATTCAAGCATTACATTTAATCTCTCGTTCTCTTCTTCTTTTCCGGAGCCGTTTATGAGTATACAGAATGATTCAAGTTTGCCTCTGCCGACACGTCCTCTTAACTGGTGTAGCGTGGCAAGGCCGAATCTTTCAGCATTTTCGATTAAAATAACCGTAGCATTCGGAACGTCGATACCGACTTCAATAACAGTTGTTGAAACAAGAATATCAATATCACCGTTTGCAAAATACTGCATTACACGGTTCTTTTCGTTATTTTTCATTCTGCCGTGAAGGATTCCGATTCTTACATCCTTGGGCATTAAATCTTTTAAAAACTTTGTGTAATCGGTTACATTCGAAAGATTTGTATCTTCGTTTTCTTCAATCATCGGACAGACAATTATCGCCTGCTGACCGTCTTTAACCTTTGTATATAAAAATCTCAATCCGTCTAGTCTGTCGTTGGCACTTCTTAATCCTGTTTTAATAGGAATTCTGTTGGAAGGCTTGTCTTTAATAACAGATACCTGCAGCCCTGTATAATAAACCGAAGCCAGTGTTCTGGGAATAGGTGTTGCGGAAAGGCTTAATACATGAGGAGTATTGCCTTTTTCGTTTAAGGTTTCTCTCTGTAAAACGCCGAATCTGTGCTGTTCGTCTGTAATTACAAGAGCGAGGTCTTCAAATTCAATATTATCTTCTATAAGAGCATGCGTTCCGACAACAAGATTAATACTTCCGTCGGATAATCCGCTTAAAATCTCTTTTCTCTGAGAAGCCGTTGTTGAACCTGATAAAAATGCAATATTTAAATTCAGTGAATATCTTTCATTTAAATCCTTAAACTTCGTAAAATGCTGTGCTGCCAGAACTTCGGTAGGAGCCATAAAGGCACTCTGAAAACCGTTGGAAGCGCATAATACGCATGAAAGGAAAGCAATAATTGTCTTACCGCAGCCTACGTCACCCTGAACGAGTCTGTTCATTACGTATCCGCCTGTTAAATCTTCTAAAATATCATTTAAAGCATCATTCTGCCCTTTGGTTAATTCAAACGGAATCTGCGTCTTAAAACGCGCATATTCGGCAGTCTCTATGAATACATAACCGGATTTTAAACGATTGTAAGCTTTTTTGATATCGTTTAATTCAATGAAGAAATCATAAAACTCTTCAAACGCAAGTCTGTTTCTTGCATTAATGTAATCTTCGGAATCAACAGGAAAATGAATATCCGCCAAAGCTCTGGATAATGTCGGAAATTTGAATTCTTCGACTATATTTTCGCTTAACGAATCATTAAAAGGCGAATAATGATCTATAGATGCATTTACATACTTTGAAATAGTCTTGGAATTAATGCCTTTAGTTAAAGGATAAACAGGCTGAAGATTCTTAAGACTCTCAATATATTCTGAAATCTTGTGAATTTCAGGCATTTCAAAAGCATAATGTCTGCCTTTTCTTTTTACAACTCCTAAAAATACCCATTCGCTGCCTTTTTTAAGAAGGTTTCTAAGATATGTGACTCTGAAAAAAGTCATGGATACTTTTCCGGTTGCATCATATCCGGAGACTGTTGTAACTGCATTATTGGCAGTTTTCTTAAAATAAAAATCATCGTCTACAGTAAGTCTGACCGCACAGAGTTCTCCTTCTTTTAGTTCATTTACCTTTGAAAGAGGCGGCATTTTTTTATAAGTTCTCGGAAAATATGAAATCAGATCATATACTGATTCTATCCCTAAACGCGCAAAAAGGGCGGCGTTTTTATCGCCTACCCCTTTTAATTCTTTGATTGATACATTCTTTAAATCGTTTAAATTCATTGAATTACTCTACTGATACGATGTAATAATATATCGGCTGTCCGCCTATCTGGATTTCAACTTCTACATCTTCGTAAAGCTCTTCCAGATCGGATTTTAATTGTTCATAATCTGTTTCTGCAACATCGGAACCCACATAAATGGTAATAACGCAGGTATCTTCGTCAACCATTTCGGCAATCATTTCCTTGGTAACGGAATCTCTGTCGGAACCGACTGATAAAATACCCTTATCGCCGATACCCATGTAATCGTCTTTCTGGATTACCTTATCATCAATTTCCGTATCTCTTACCGCATATGTAACCTGACCTGTTTTAACGTTATTTGCGCCTTCGGTCATGTTTTCTGTATTTTCTTCAACAGAAGAATCAGGTAAGTAATTAATCAAAGCTGCAATTCCCTGAGGAACAGTCTTTGTAGGAATTACGATTACTTCTTTGTCTTCCGTTAAATCTCTTGCCTGATTTGCGGCTAAGATAATGTTCTTATTGTTAGGGAAAATGAATACATTCTTGGCATTTACCTTCTCAATTGCATTTAAAACATCTTCCGTCGAAGGGTTCATTGTCTGGCCGCCCTCGATGATATAATCGGCACCTATGGACTTGAAGATTTCGCTCATTCCGTCACCGACAGAAACAGCAATAAATCCGTATTCCTTTGCTTCTTCTTTTATCTCGGGCTTAGCTTCTTCTTTTACGATATTTTCTGTCTTAACTTCTTCAGAATCGTTCTCTTTGATTTCAAGCTTTAAATTCTCAATCTTAATGTCTGTTAATATGCCCTGTTTTAAAGCTCTCTGAACGATTAAACCGGGATCGTTGGTATGACAGTGAACCTTAATGTTACCGTCCGAAGGAGTAATACTTATGTTTCCGCAAAGAGCTTCGAGGAAATTATTAAGATCCTGCTCTGTCTTTGCATTAAAGGGTTTGTTTAAAAGAATTATAAAATCAGTACTGTAATTGTATTTAAGTTCGTTTGCAATACTGTCCGAAGCTTCTTTCTTTTCAGCTTTACCTGCTGCTTTCTGAGAAGCTATATTGGTCTCAACATCTTTTCCTTCAAACAAATCAAGTGAACCGTGTAAAAATTCCATCAGACCCTGTCCACCGGAATCTACTACGCCGGCCTGCTTAAGAACCGGTAAAAGATCTGGAGTTTTTAATAAAACTTCATCGGCGTAAGCTATAACTGTTTCAAGAAATACAGTTAAATCGGTTTCGCCATTCTTTCTTAACTCTTCTGCTTTATCGTATACACCTGAAGCAACTGTAAGAATTGTACCTTCCTTAGGCTTCATAACCGCCTTATAAGCTGTTGCTACCGAGTTTTTGCAGGCATCTGTAATAATATTGATATCAAGTTCCTTGTATTCACAGGCAATTTTGGTGAAGCCTCTGATAAGCTGTGATAAAATAACACCGCTGTTTCCTCTCGCACCTCTTAAGGAACCTGAAGAAATAGCTTTGCATGTGGCTTTCATGTCGGGGTCTTCAAGATTGTTAAGCTCTTTGTACGCTGACATAATTGTCATTGTCATGTTTGTTCCTGTATCGCCGTCGGGAACGGGGAAGACATTGAGCTCATTTATATAATCTTTGTGTTTTTCAAGATTACATGCGCCAGCCATGAACATTCTGGCAAGCATTTTTGAATCGATCGTATTCTTAGACACGATAATCCTCCTTATTCAACAACGCTGACGCCTTCGATGAAGACGTTGACTTTTTCAACATCCAAACCGGCGAACTGTTCAACATTGTATTTAACTTCACTCATTACGTTATTTGCTACGGCTGTGATCGAAACACCGAAAGCTACGATGATATGAAGATTGATAGTAAGTTTATTATTGTCAAGAGAAACAGAAATACCCTTTGACATGCTGTCTCTTTTAAGGATGCTAGCAACACCCTCGGCAACATTTATCTGTGCCATGCCTGCAACACCGTAGCATTCCAATGCTACATTACCTGCATATTCGGCTATGACATTGTTGTTAATGGAAACGTTACCTAAATGCGTATCAAGAGTTCCTTTCATATAGTCCCCTCCTCGTTTTTTAACACACTGCTACACATTATATTACCAGTATTCAAAAAAATAAACAATATTCACATAATGTTAATAAAATTTACAATTTTTTCAATTTATAGTTGCCTTTTTAAATTTATTTGGGTATAATACTAACGTTGTGGATTGTGGAGAAGCATTCTCCTTATCCTTTTTGTCAGTTTAAGGAGGTGTTAAAAATGGCTAAATGCGATATTTGTGATAAAGGCGTTCATTTTGGTAACAACGTAAGCCATTCACACAGACGTTCAAATCATATTTGGAATTCCAATATCAGAACAGTTAAGTGTAAGGTAAACGGTACCACAAAGACCATGCATGTTTGCACAAGATGTTTAAAGTCAGGCTTGGTTGAAAGAGCGTAATTGTTACTAATGATTATTCGTGCTTGTCCGATTGGACAGGCACTTTTTTTATACTTAAACTCGTAAAAAAAGCAGGAAGTAAACTTTACTCTCCTGCTTTTATGCTTTCATCTGTATATCGTGCAGCAATGTCTCATATTCTCTGGTAATATTCTGCAATGTATAAGTATCTCCGGAGTCTGTGTCCGGATGAAAAACCTTGACGAGATCTTTATATCTCTTTTTAAGAGCCTTCTCGTCGGTTATACCCTTAAAGAAAATTCCCTGTCGGTATTCCAATTGCGGTACTTTTCTTAAAGAGTTGCTGCGATTTTTTAAATTTTGAAATTCTGCTTTTTCGCGGTTTAATTTAAGCCTGTCTTCATCCAGTTTCCTGATTTCATCTTCAAGCAGACCTTTTCTTATGTTGTAATCGTTAATGTCTTCTTCAAGATTTTTTCTGGATGTTTCTATGCGTGCATTTATTTCATCGGCTTCCTTTTCGAACTGCCTGCGGCCTTCCTCGAGTCTGGCCATGGATTTTTCAAGTTCTTCTTTTTCTTTAAAAACCGATTCTCTCAATTCCTCAAGATCAGCCTTATCGGTTTTGATTCGAACATTTTCTCTGTAAAGTTGAACTTTTAATTCCTCGAGTTCGGGAAGAGAATTTGAATCGCGAAGTATTGAGATGAAATTATCCATATATTATTCTTCGTCTTCCTTAGGGAATGCAGTCTCAATCGCATTCTCGTCTGTAACTCCGTCCTTATTCTTCTTAACAGCAATACGGTCAAGAATATCGGGAACGAGATCGATCAACTTGGTAACAGAATCCTGGTTCTTTATATTAACAAGTCTTGTATGTCCGTTGGAAATTACAAGAACTGCGGAAGGAGTCATCTTTCCTGATAAAGCACCCATTCCTCCGTTTTTCTTATCGCCTTTGGCAGCACCTGCGCCGACACCGAAGGAAACATCCACAAGGGGAACTATAATTGTATCTCCGACTTTGGTAGGATCTCCGACAACGGTTTTTGTTGATAAAAATCCGTCCATTCCTTCCATCAAAGAATTAATCAAGCCGTCAAAATTATTTTCTGCCACGAAGTTTTCCTCCTTTTAAAATCAGTATAACCAGTTTTCTTAAATGTTTGTTTGCAAATACCTTAAAAGCAAATCCTAAAAAAACGATTAACTGTACTCTTCCACTTACGTATCCGTCAAATTCAAATACATCTTCATCCCAGACGGGAGTAAAATCAATTTCTCTTCCAAATAATCCTCTTGCCATGCATATGTAACCGTGTACTTTGCCGGTAAGATAAGGATCTTCATCGCCGTACTTAATCTTAAGTCTCCACTTTCTGGGCCATATATGTTTCATGAACTTAAGCATTAAATCCCAGAACAGTTTAAGCGTGGGTTTTACGGAAGGATGATTAAGAACTTTCCAGTAATACTTGATGTATTTCTTGGTCTTGTTCCACTGGTCTATTTTTTCATTTACAAACCTCTTAAAATTATACCACTTTTTCCTGATGTTTAAAATAAAATCTTTTATTGAAGAAAGAAATGTTATGTTTTTTTCGAAAGCATTCATTTCATCGATTTCGTCAGGCTCATTAAGGAATGCTTCGACTTCTTCCTCGGTAATGATATATTCTTCACTATCGGTCTCGGGAATTGTGTCCTGTTCGAGGTTTTCTTCATCGGTTTTGCCCGCTTCGTTAGTTTCCGATTTAGACTTTTTGTCTTTCTTAGAAAGCTTTTCAGAGAGTTTCTGAACAAATTCAATCAGTTCCGGAATTTCTTTATCAAAGATTTTGATTCCGAATATCCTCAGTGACATCCAGCCCATCATTTCTTTGTAATAAACCCTGATTCTGAAGAACGATAGGAAAAATGTCATCAGAAAATAAAAATACAGCTTATCTTTATTCGAGCCGCCGATTTTATATCTGAAAGGTACAAAAAGAAATATATTTAATATAATAAGAGCCAGAACAATAAGAGCTCCGAGCACTATTCCGATTATCGCAAGGACTTTAAGCATACATCTTTCCTCCGGAAATCTTTAACATTTTCGGAAGTTGGGTACCTTCTTCAATTTCGGGAAGCGATGCCAGATATGCAATATAATCCAGACTTTTAACCTTAATAAGGCAGTTTTCGATCATATGGCATGCAAGTTCTTCAGCGGAATCATAATCCTTTGCAAGTCCGACAACAAGCGGAGGATTGTTTTTATAGTGTCTCTGAAGCATAAACATCCAGTCGCAGAATTCGAGTTTTGAAGTATATTCATTTAAGATTATTACAAAAAACGGATCTGTAATAATCTTCTTTCTTTTATCCATATTCTCTTTTATTTCGTCGAATTTTGAAAAGCAGTAATCATCGACATAAATATAATCAGAGAAGTTCATAATTATCCTAAAAAAACAGTCTTGAATCAGTATTTCATACAATGAAAATTATACAATAAAAAGAGCTTAAATGAAAGATAATCTACAGAATACCGTTCTTAATATGGTAGGCCGTAAAATCATACGTAGGCTCACTGTTGAGACCGTCAAATATATTTACAAAGAAGTCAGTGATTCTTTCCATATCGTTTGTTTTTTCGTCCGTAAAAGAGAAAATGAAACTTTTAACCCTTTTTTCTTTCAAACGGTTAAAGTATTTGTGCAAAGATGTAGGCTTTGAATTATAAATCGTATTAAAACAAAGCAAATCATCACACTGTGTGTAAACCTTAAAATCTACACCAAATCTGTCTTTCAGAGTTATAAAGGTTTCTTTATCAGGAGAACCTTTCCGGCATTTGCCTGTAGTCTTTAAAACACAGTTGGCGGTATGCATTAAAGGTGCCCTTCCGTACATCATAAAACCAAAACCGGTATTAATTTCAGGAATATCATAAAGGTTTAATTCAAGGGGTGCCGTAATCTCATCAAATATCTTTAAATTTATAGAAGCACTCATATTGTTGTAACTGTAAATGTTTGCATTTGAACAGATTTCTTTTTTGAAACTTCTTTCTATTAGAAGTTCATATGCATCATACTGATTGTCATAAACGCCTTTAATCTTTTCGTTACCTGATGCGTATTCAATCAGATCTTCAAATTCAGACTGATTCAAAGATCTTAAAACAGGCGGAAGCTCAAGATATAAAGGTTTATTGCTGTCTTTGATTAATTCTTTTGATTCATGATTATTAACGATATCTTTGCTAATCACAACCGAATCATAAAAAGATTTGTTTAAAACAAATTTAAACTGATCAATTGTTTTAACAAATGCTCTTTTATCAGATTTTTTATTGTCTGACTCTCTGTTATCAATACAAAAGCTTTCTGTACTTGTATACTCAGAATTATCTTCCGGTTTCAATAATTCAAGAGAATTACGAGTAAATTCACTTCTTCCGGTAAAGTCTGAATTATATATTTCAATTTCAAGCAGTTCAATCGCTTCTCTTCTAAGCTTGTTAACAAGCGATGAGGGAACAAAAGAATTATCTACAATAATTTCTGCATTTCCCAGTTCAAAATCGGTATTACCGAGTTTTTTAAGCTGTTTTAGGATATCTTCTTTGGATGACGGAGCCTTTTGAGCTGTATCGATTATTTCTTCCGAAACAGTTTCAGCCTTATATTCTTTACCGTTTACAAAAGTATTAACTTTTAATACGGCATTAACACCGGGAACTGCTTTAAATTCAAAATTAATTTTTTGTTTTAAAGGTGTATCGATATATTTTTCGATTATCTTTTTCTCAAGAACATCATCAACTTTGGCATAAGAACCTTTTTCAATTGTAACCATTTTACGGGAAGATACTCTGTCATAATATCCTGTGCCTGTAGATGTTCTTGAATACAATGTTTTAAGGATATTCTTATCTTCCTCGCTTATAATTAGTTCTTTACCGGGATTTTCAAGACAGAAATCGATATATTTACGATAAATAGCAGTAACCCCTGCTGCGTATGAAGGACTTTTAAGCCTTCCTTCGATCTTGAACGAATAAATACCGGCATTAATAAGTCTGTCGATTATTTCAACAGTATTCATATCCGCAAGGCTTAATAAATATGCTTCTTTGTTATCCAGCACATAAGGCTGTCTGCATGGTCCCTTGCATCTTCCCCTGTTACCGGAATTACCTCCTAAAAAAGATGAGAAAAGACACATGCCGGAATAAGAATAACACATTGCTCCGTGAATAAAGCATTCAGTTTCGATTCCGGTTGAAGTAATTTCTTTTACTTCAGGCAAAGTTAATTCTCTTGCAAGCACTACACGTGCAGCTCCAAGCTTTTTATAAAACTCTGCTCCGTATTTACTCGTAACAACAGCCTGTGTGGAAACATGAATATCGAGATCCTTAAATGTTTCTTTTATGTATTTAAAAACACCTATATCCTGAACAATAACAGCATCCAGGCCGCTCTGATACAAAGGATTTAAAAAATCTTTTAAATTCTCGAGCTCGTTATTCTTCGTAAGAGTATTGACTGTTAAAAATACTTTTCTGTTGAATAAATGCGCGTAACGAATAGCTTTTATGAGCTCTTCATTAGAAAAATTGACCGCACTTGCCCTGGCGCCATACATATTGCCTGCCAGATATACGGCATCTGCGCCGGCATTTATCGCACCTAAGAACGAACTGTATTCACCTGCTGGAGAAAGTAATTCAACCATTTCAACCTCATAAAGGACATGAAAAAACCGCATGAAAAATCATACGGTTTTGTTTTTATTTATTCCAATCGCCTTCAAGTCTTGCTATCATGTTATCCTTCGATATGATTTCGGTCTTTGCGTTATCAAGCTTTATCTGCGTTGAAATAAGTTCGTGCTTGATATTGCATAAATCGTTATCTTTCGAACTGAGTTCTTCTTCAAGCAAATCAATTCTTGCTTTGGCTTTGAAATAGTCATCAGCCATATTTAAGAGCAAAAGAAGATTCTGATACTGACTGTTCAGTCTTTTATATGCATCTTCACCTTCAAAATCACTGATTTTGGAATTTATGTAAGAAGCAACTTTTTGTAAATATTCTTCGGATTCGTATCCTGAAATATAATAAACCTTGCCACCAATAATTACTTCAATTTCGCTTTTGCCGGTCATTTAAACATACCCCGTTTATTTATTTAAAATCAAATAAAAGTATACAAAAATAATTAATCCTTTTCAAGCCCAAGATGTGCATAAGAAAGGTCGGATGCGACTCTACCTTTAGGGGTCCTCTGAATAAATCCAAGCTGTAACAGATAAGGTTCGTAAACATCCTCAATTGTTTCGGTTTCTTCTGACAAAGAAGCAGCCAGTGTTTCTACGCCCACAGGTCCGCCTTTAAAACGTTCAATTATCATTTCAAGGTATTTTCTGTCTGTAGCGTCTAGACCGTATTTATCGATATCAAGCATATCCAGACACTCGTCTGTTATCTGCTTTGAAATGATACCTTCGTTAGCAACAAGCGCGTAGTCTCTTACTCTCTTTAAAAGTCTGTTGGCGATTCGAGGGGTACCTCTCGATCTTCTTGCAAGCTCCGAAGCAGATTCGATATCCAAAGAAGTATCGAGTCTGTTGGCGGATTTCATGACAATTCTTGAAAGCTCGTCTATCGAATAATATTCAAGCTTGTGAATTTCACCGAATCTGTCACGAAGAGGCGCCGTAAGCATGCCTATACGTGTTGTAGCACCAATCAGAGTAAACTTAGGCAGCTTCATACGTACGCTTTTAGCAGCAGGACCTTTTCCAATCATAATGTCGATACAGAAATCTTCCATTGCCGAATAAAGCACTTCTTCAACCACCCGGTTAAGTCTGTGTATTTCATCGATGAAAAGAATGTCTCCGGGTTTAAGGCCGTTTAGAATCGCAGCAATATCGCCCGGCTTTTCGATCGCAGGTCCTGAAGAAATCTTTATATTAACGCCCATTTCATTTGCCAGAATCTGAGCTAATGTTGTTTTGCCGAGTCCGGGAGGTCCGTATAAAAGAATGTGATCCAGCGGCTCATTTCTTAATTTTGCAGCCTTAATTGAAATACCGACAGAAGACTTAATCTTCTCCTGTCCGAGATAATCATCAAGTCTCGCAGGTCTTAAGCCTTTTTCAATCAATACATCTTCCTTTGTAAGTTTTGTTTCTATTGTTCTGCTCATAAAATATTCTCTAATTAATTATCAAAAAACATCAAAGCCTTGGAAAGCAAATCGGATAAATCCGTGTAATCGGTTACCTTTCTTACCGCAATCTGTGCATCTTTCTTCTTAAAGCCTAGTGAAATAAGTGCATCAATACATTCGTTGACAGTCTCGTCATCTTCTGCTTCTTTTATGTATTCAATCTCATCTACGGCAAATGAAGATACTTTATCTTTTAGATCGATAATGATTTTCTCGGCGGATTTTGCTCCAAGTCCGGGGGCTTTTGAAATAGCCTTGGCATCCTTGTTAACAATGAATGTAACCAGCTCGCTGATTGTAAAATGCGAAAGAACACTCATGCCAAGCTTCGGACCGATTGAATTGACGCTGATTAACAGTTTATAAAAATTAAGCTCTTCCAATGTTAAGAATCCGTATAAAGAAATGTCATCTTCTTTTACGGACGTATATGTATAAAGCTTAATTTCGTCAGTTTCTCCGAGCAATTCGTTATATGTTTTCTCAGAGATATTTACAAGATAACCGACATTGCCTGTATCAATGCAAACCTGATTGTTCTTGATATAATCTATTGTGCCTTTTATAAAACCATACATAAAATCACCTGAATAATGAACTGAAATCACTAAAACACAAATAAGCAAAGCCGAATACGAAAGCACTTAATGCATAAAAAACATATAAAACTCTATTAATAATATAACCTTCAATCCATAACGGAGTAAAATAATCAAAATAAAGTTTTCGAACTATCAAGGAAAAAACAAAAGCCGTAACAGGACATATATACACAAAAAACAAAATAGTCAAAAATGATACATTACAGTTAAATTTTGCCGCGAAAAACAATGAGCACGGCAGAGCGGCAACCGCAAGAATATTTACCAATATCGGATATAAAGATAAAATCTTTCCGGTCATTTCTTTTTTGTTTCTGTTTTCTTTTGGCAATTCATTATCTAAAAAATTTTTATCCAATATCAGTTTCCTTTAATATCAAATATTTAAATTTATAATTATTCAACGGTTATTGTATAAAAATCATCTTTTGCTTTTTTAGAATATTTCAGGAGTTTGCTGCCGGTAAAATATCTTCTCCAATAAATCTGTCCGTCTGTATCGTCTTCTGCTCCCTCTGCTATAAGAGCTCCGTAAGTATTATATAAATACGCCTGGCAGTCATCCTGTGATAAATCGTCTTCATATACAACAAATGTTATATATTCAATTACAGGCTCTTCCTTCGACTCGTCAAAATGCATTTTACCCGTAACAGGCGCTCCGATAAACATTCCTTCAAAAGGAATGTAATCGTTTTCTCTAATAAATTTTTTCTCATAAAACCCATTTACAGCCTTGCCCGGATATTCAAAAGCATAAAAAGCATTGTCGAAATAATAAATCTTATCTTCTTCCAACGTTTCTATGGGAACAAATTCAGTAAATTCAGATGCGGAAGTACACGCCGAGCAGATGAGAATTATTATAAAACAAAGTGTTATATATATCTTTTTCATTTTTATCAGTCATTTTTCTTTAGGAATTTAAGTCTGTCTTTCAGGATAAGTACAAGATATCCGTTTAATGCACCCGAAAGTACGCAAAAAAGCAATGTAAAAGGCAGATAATATAAAATCCCAAGGGATTTAATAAGTATTACAGCCACCAAAAACTGTCCTAAATTATGGAATATCGCTCCGAACACGGATACTCCTATTGGTGAAAACTTATCGGTCTTTTTTATGATAAGTTCTATTAAAAGAGCAAACGCGGCTCCCGATAAAGCATACCAGAATGAAAAGAATGAACCGAATAAAAGCGCTGCAAGTATAATTCTGCATAAATCTACCAGTACCGCTTCTTTAAACCCGAATAAATAAAGAGCTAAAAGCACTGCAAAGTTTGCAAGCCCGAGTTTATATCCGGGAATCGGAACCATATTCGGAATTAATGTTTCCAGGAAAGAAAGAACTAAAGCTACTGCTGTAAACAATCCCAAAAACGTTATCTTGGTAGTTTTTTTCATTTATTTACTGAATAACATCGTATTCGTTATCCTTGGATTTGACTGTTACTTCAAATTTGTGAGGAAGACAAATAACCGATTCGTTGTTTCTTTTAATATAACCCTTATTTACGCAGTCCTGATTTGGACAGTCAGCTTCCGTTACTCTTACTTTTCCATCTGTAACTTCGACAATATTGTAGCCTTTGTCGTTTTTATATGTGTATATACCATTTTTATTAAGACTTAATGTATCTATTACTTTCCCGTCGGATTTAACTACCGCAGTTCCGCCTTTTGAAGTATTCAAAAGAATTATTGCCAAAGGAAGCAAAACTATTACAATTACAACCAAAAGAATAATATCGTGTTTCTTCATAAATAATTATTTACACTTTTTCATTGCAAGCGTTCCGGTACGGGAAAGTTCGATAATGCTGAATTTCTTAAGCATATCAATGAATTTATCCACGTGATCGGGAGTATCGCATAAAAGAAGAATCATGTTGCTGTCGGTAGTATCGACTATTTCAGCTTTTGTAATCTGACATATTTCAATGATTTCGCTTCTGTTGGCTGCAGTATATTTAATCTTAACCAGAATCAGTTCTCTTGAAACGGAATCTTCTTCCTTAAATGTACGAACCTTAATGACATCAAGCTTTTTATTTAATTGCTTTTCAATCTGCTCCAGATCGTGGGGCGAACCGCTTGATACAATGGTCATATTGGATATTGTAGGGTCATGAGTTTCGCCCACCGTAAGGCTCTCGATATTATAGCCTCTTCTTGCAAACAAAGAGGAAACCTTGCTTAAAACACCAAATCTGTTTTCAACGGAAACGGAAAAAATCCTTTTCATACGAAAATCTACTCCGAAATCTAAACTACATATTCATGCATGTAAATGCATCTCTGTCTACATTAAGTTCAAGAATGCATGTATCCTTGGAATTTAAAAGCCATTCAATACACTCTTCCATTTCATCATTGGAATGACATTCTCTGTAATCAATATCATAAGCTTCCGCAATCTTTTCAAAACGGGGAAGACCGTTTAGTTCATTGAAAGTATAATTGTTGTTGTATTTAAGGTGCTGATACTCTTTTATCATTCCAAGTGATTTATTGTTAAATACAACAATCTTGATATCAAGGCCTTCCTGCTTTAATGTTGAAAGCTCACACATTGACATCTGTAAAGCACCATCACCGTTTAAAGAAATAACTCTCTTATCGGGATTGCCCATTTTAGCACCGATTGCTGCGGGAAGAGAAAATCCCATGCATCCGAAACCGCCTGATGTAACAAAATCAGCGCCCTGAGAAACAAAATTGGAGCATGCGTAAATCTGATTCTGGCCAACATCCGTAACAAGAATCGATTCCTTCTTTAATCGGCTTGAAAGTTCATAGACGAATTCCTTGGGATCCACGTAAAGATTGGTTGCTTCTTTATTGCCGACCCTGGTCATTTTATAGGAATTGATTCTGTTAACCCAGTCAGTGAAATCAAATTGTTCTTCAAAGCAATTAAGCTCGTCGAATACTTCTTTTAAATCACCTACAACAGGAATATTAGGGCCTGCATTCTTACCTATTTCCGCAGGATCGACATCAATATGAATCAGTGTTTTGTCTTTTGTAATAAGATCGGGCTGCTTTACCGCTCTGTCGGCTACTCTCGCACCTGCCACTATTAGGCAGTCTGCGTCGTTGATAGCTTTATTTGCGTATTTAGAGCCGTTATTTCCGACCATACCGATATATAAAGGATTATCCTCATAACCGATTCCAAGGCCCATTAAAGTCGATACAAAAGGTATGTTATGCTTCTTGGAGAAAGCGAGGACTTCTTCTTTTGCACCGGAAAGTTTAACACCGCCTCCGACCATAATAATCGGTCTCTCGGCTTTTGAGAGTTCATTTATTATTTTCTTAATCTGAACAGCATGACCTTTGACAGTAGGCTTATATGTTCTTAAATTTACGGTTTCAGGATAATTAAAATCAAAACCTTCTTCTAAAAGAACGTCTACGGGAATATCAATCAAAACAGGACCCTTACGTCCTGTGGTTGCAATATGGAAGGCTTCTTTTACGGTTTTGGGAATAAGAGAAGCGTTTTTTACAAGGTAAGAATATTTAACAAAAGATTCGCAGGCTCCGACAATATCAGCTTCCTGGAACAGATCCGAACCTATATGTTCGCTTTTAACCTGACCCGTAATAACAATCAGAGGAATGCTGTCGGCAAATGCTGTTGCTATTCCTGTAATAAGATTTGTTGCTCCCGGACCGGAACTGGATACGCAAATGCCCGGCTTTCCTGAACTTCTGTAATATCCGTTAGCCTCATGAGCCGCATTAACTTCATGTCTTACAAGTACGGGATGAATATTGGAATCGGTTAATTTATCGAAAAACGGGCAAATAGAAACACCGGGATATCCGAAAAGAACATCCGCGTTTTCACATTCAAGCGATTTTACAAGAAGGCTTGCGCCGTTCATAAATACCTCCGAAAATACTTAATCAATATAAAAAACACCTATTTAATACTAACATAAAACAATAACCTATTCAATAATTGTTTGTTGCAAAAAAGCTCAATATATGGTATTTTTATCAAGGTATCATTACTATGTAATGTGAGTTGGAGGAACATATGAAAATAAAGAAATATGCACTGGGTATTTTGTGTGCGCTGGGTATTGTGTGTTTATGTGCATGCACTTCCAAAACAAGCAAGTACGATGAGTATCATAAAGAAGTAAACAAGCTTTACGAACAGATTGTTACGACAGGCGCAATAATAGATACAATCGATACTGAAAACGAGGATTACAAACAGGAATTATACGATTCTTTGGATGATTTAAAACAGGCATTTGACGACTTTTCCAAAATCGAGCCTCCCAAAGAATTCAAGGACTGCAAGATGCTTTCCGAAAAGGCTTCCACTTATATCTCTAATTCTTCCAAGTGTTTTCATCTTGCATTCGATGAAGATTATAATGAAGAAATGTATAATACAGGAAAATCCAATTATAACGAAGCGATAAAATGTATCAATTACATGGGTGAAGTATTACAAAACAAATAATTTAAAACAAATAAAAAATCCCGGTTCTTACGAGCCGGGATATTTTTTATGATTTTATCATTAAGCTTTGATAATCTTAATCTTACCGATTAAAGGTGTTTCGAAAGGCTTGCCCTGGATTGCCATGATGAAACCGATAATGGTACATACGCCTACGAATAATACCCATAAATCGAGGATCCAGCCAAGAATGGGAACCCAACCTAAAATAACAGGAAGGCTGAAAAGCATATTTACAAGCATGTTGTTCATATGCTGAGCTGAAAACTCATCTTTAGTTCCGGCTGCAAGTGAAATAATGAAACCAACCAATGTAAGATAAGTTACGATTGAAGTAGTTTTCGAATCCATAATATAACCTCCTCTTTTAATATTTACATAATTAGAAGCATTAAACCCACAGGCTTAATGCTTCTATTTTTAATAATTATTGAATAAACAAAATTATTTGATAATGCTAATTCCACCGAATAAAGGAAGGGGAGTCTCATCTTCCTGGATAGCTTTGATTAAGCCCCATACGCAGAATACGATACCTACGATGTTAATTACAGGAATGCAAAGTAAGATTCCGGGGATAAGACCCTGGTTAAGGAACTGCTTAGCGCCTTCCTTATCACCAGCTAAAAAGCCGATAAGCCAGAAAATAATTCCCAAATTAGCAAAAATACTTGTCACCTTCTTGTTCATACTTGTTTTCTCCTTTTAAACTATAAAAATAAAATTTTTACTTGTGGTGTTTAACAACTATAAATACTATACCTTGTATATATTTATAAGTCAATAATTTTATTAAAATAATTAACAAAAAGTTAAAATTCTAATTAAAACTTGCCTGCATCAGCAGCTTCCTGTACTGCAACAGCTACTGCAACAGTCATACCAACCATAGGGTTGTTGCCTGCACCGATAAGTCCCATCATCTCAACATGAGCGGGAACTGAAGAAGAACCAGCGAACTGAGCGTCTGAATGCATACGTCCCATAGTATCTGTCATACCGTAAGAAGCGGGACCTGCAGCCATGTTATCGGGATGAAGTGTACGTCCTGTACCGCCGCCTGAAGCAACTGAGAAGTACTTCTTACCCTGCTCGATACATTCTTTCTTGTATGTACCTGCAACAGGATGCTGAAATCTTGTAGGGTTGGTTGAGTTACCAGTGATGGAAACGTCAACGCCTTCCTTATGCATGATTGCAACGCCTTCGCAAACATCGTTAGCGCCGTAGCAGTTAACTTTTGCACGAAGTCCTTCTGAATAAGCGATTCTGTTTACTTCTTTTACGGTGTTTGTATAAGGATCGTACTCTGTTTCTACAAATGTAAATCCGTTAATTCTTGAAATGATCTGAGCTGCGTCTTTTCCGAGACCGTTAAGGATAACTCTTAAAGGTTTCTGACGAACTTTGTTAGCCTTTTCAGCGATACCGATGGCACCTTCAGCTGCAGCGAATGATTCATGACCTGCAAGGAAAGCGAAACATTCTGTTTCTTCTTCAAGAAGCATCTTTCCTAAGTTACCGTGTCCTAAACCAACCTTACGTGTATCTGCAACGGAACCGGGAATACAGAAAGCCTGTAAACCTTCACCGATAGCTGCTGCTGCGTCTGCAGCACGACGTGTATTTTTCTTAATAGCGATAGCTGCACCGACTGTATAAGCCCATTTTGCGTTTTCAAAGCAGATAGGCTGGATTTTTTCTACCATGTGGTAAACATCAAGACCTGCGTCCTTTGTGATCTTTTCAGCTTCTTCAAGGGAAGAAATTCCATAGCTTGCAAGAACTTTTTCGATCTGAGGGATACGTCTTTCATATGATTCAAATAAAGCCATTTCTTTTTCCTCCTTAAATTATTCTTTTCTGGGATCGATG
>JAGCVT010000097.1 GCA_017962225.1 Lachnospiraceae bacterium | reverse complement strand
GTTGCGCTATAAATACACACGTATGCTGTTTTAAGCCTTGGTGCCCAAAGGGTTTGGCTAAAAGCATACGGAGGAAAAACCAAGGAGGAAAATTAAATGAGCGTTATTTCAATGAAACAGTTACTCGAGGCAGGTGTGCACTTTGGACACCAGACTAGAAGATGGAACCCTAAGATGGCTCCTTATATTTATACCGAGAGAAACGGTATTTATATTATCGATCTTCAGAAGTCTGTTGGTAAAGTTGACGAGGCATACAATGCAATTTCTGAAATTGCACAGGCAGGAGGAACTGTTCTTTTTGTTGGTACAAAGAAGCAGGCTCAGGATGCTGTAAAAACAGAAGCAGAGCGTTGCGGTATGTACTATGTTAATGAGAGATGGCTTGGCGGTATGCTTACAAACTTCAAGACCATCCAGTCTTCAATCGAAAGACTTAAAGCTATAGAGAAGATGAGCCAGGACGGAACATTCGAAGTTCTTACAAAGAAGGAAGTTGCTAAGCTTCAGAAAGAATGGGACAAGCTTGAGAAGAACCTTGGCGGTATCAAGGAAATGACAAGAATTCCCGATGCTATCTTTGTAGTAGATCCTAAGAAGGAAAAGATTTGTGTACAGGAAGCTCATTCACTCGGCATTACTCTTATCGGTATCGCTGATACAAACTGTGATCCCGAAGATCTTGACTATGTAATTCCCGGAAACGATGATGCAATTCGTGCCGTAAAACTTATCGTAAGCAAGATGGCTGACGCTATCATCGAAGCTAACCAGGGCGAAATTATGACAGACATCGAAGCTGAATCAGCAGAAGCTGATGCAGAACTTGATGCAGTAGAAGCATAATTAACATTCGTTACAATAAATCAGATTTTATATAAGGGAGGAAATAAACATGGCAGCTATTACAGCTAGTATGGTAAAAGATTTAAGAGAAATGACCGGCGCAGGAATGATGGATTGCAAGAAGGCTCTTACAGAAGCTGACGGCAACATGGATGCAGCCGTAGATATACTTAAAAAATCAGGTGCAGCTAAGATGGAAAAGAAAGCAAGCAGAATCGCAGCAGAAGGTATTGCGAGAGTTGCTTGTGACAACGGTGTTGCAGTTGTAGTTGAAGTTAACTCAGAAACAGACTTCGTTGCTAAAAATGAAGTATTCCAGACATTCGTACAGGATGTAGCTGATAAGGCACTTGCAAGCGGATTAAACGGTGGTGCAAACGGCGAAGACGTTGCTGCATTACTTGACGGCGGCCTTCAGGCTGAGTTCGCTGATAAGACTCTTAAGATTGGCGAGAAGCTTTCCTTCAGAAGATTCGAAAGAGTATCAGGCGACGAAGTTGCTACATACATCCATGGCGGCGGAAAGATCGGTGTTCTTGTTGCTGCTACAGGCGCTAACGGCGATGCAGTTAAGGAAGCTCTTACAAACGTAGCTATGCAGGTTGCAGCTATGAATCCTACATACATCTCAAGAAACGACATCTCTGCAGATGAACTTGCAAAGATCAAAGACATCACTCTTGAGAGCGCATTAAACGATGCATTTACATTACCTAAGCCCATCCTTAACAAGCTTCTTGAAGAAGCAGTTAACGGTTCAGCTTGGAGTGATGATGATAAGAAAGCTTACGAAGAGAACAAGACAAACAAGTATCTTCCTAACTTCATTTCAGATGCAGGTAAGGCAGCACTTGCTCAGGCAGCTCTTGCAAAGAAGGAAGAGATTTCTGCAGATAAGATTTTCGCAGGTCTTGTAGAAGGACGTATTTCCAAGCAGCTTAAAGAAATCTGCTTACTTGATCAGGTTTATGTTAAGGCTGAAGACGGAAAGCAGAGCGTTGCAGCATACCTTAAGAGCGTTGATGCAAACATCGCTATCTCCAAGTTCGTTCGTTTCGAAGTTGGTGAAGGCATGGAAAAGAGAAATGATGACTTCGCAGCAGAAGTTGCAGCTCAGGCTAACGCATAATTAAACTTTAAAGATTTCAAAGCGTCATGCAATTGCATGGCGCTTTTTTTATGAGTGATTACAACATATTGTGGTTAACATATTACGCACAAACTAATGTCTAAAAATAGCATTTGAATAGTGCATTTCTATGTGTTATTATATCTTTTGCACACCCGTTGCTTTACATAATTTCCGAGGTCTTGATATGGAATCTAACGAAAATATTCAATATACTGAATTCCGCAAAAAAAGAATAAAATTCTTCAAGAGACTCATCATTTTTTTGGTGTGCTTTTTTATTGCTGTGCCTAATGTTCTTTGCGCACTGAATTTTTACTATCTGTATAAAACAAATTCTTCGCTTTCATCCCTTGCTGAAGAACTGAATATCTTAAAGATTACCGAAACCGAGATGGTTGCTTCAAATGAAGTTAATTCTACTCCCGTAGTAACTTCTAATGTTGAACAGGACTATGTTTTACGAGTTAAATCCGATGCAGAAGAGTATGAAGGCTATCAGAGAGTTTATCTGACATTTGATGACGGTCCGAGTAAATATACGAATGAACTTCTTGATATACTCGAAAAGTACAATGCAAAGGCTACATTCTTTGTGCTTGCTCAGGAAGGATATGACGAAGAGTACCAGAGAATCATAAATGACGGTCACACTTTAGGAATTCATTCCTACAAGCATGTATACGGTGATGTATATTCAAACCTCGACGGTTTTAAGGAAGATGTAGATTCGATTTATGCTTTTGTAGAAGAGAAAACCGGTGTTAAACCTTTATTCTACAGATTTCCCGGCGGAAGCTCCAATACAATCTATAAGGGTGATAAGCAGGATCTCATAAAATATCTCGATGAGAAAAACCTGGTTCATTACGACTGGAATGTTACAAGTAATGATGCTACATACGGCGGACTTTCGAAGAGCCAGATTGCCAATAATATTTTAAAGAACATCGGAGACAAAGAAGAGGCTGTTGTTTTAATGCATGATGCTAACGACAAGCATTCAACCATCGAAGCTCTTGAACTTGTTTTCGAAAGCCTTCAGACAAAAGAAAATGTTGTATTTTTGCCGATTACGGAATATACCGAACCGGTTCAGCATATTAAGAAGAAAACAGAGGAATAGTGTATTATGGGGTTTTTTAATGATTTAAGAGAAGATCTTGCATCTGCGGTTAATCAGCTTACCGATGATAAATCCGAAAACGATATCGAGATTTCATCAAAGCAGATGAAGGATGAAATAGCAAAAAAAGAAAAAAAGAATAAAAAAGATAAGCGTAACAACGAAAATCTTGAAAGAGAAATAAAGAATTATCTTAATGTTTCCGAGGAACCGACAGAAACAACAGAACCTGAGGATAATGCCGAAGAGCAGACCGAACTGACTTTTGAGAATCTTTCGGAAGAAGCTGAAAATGCTAACGAAATTGCTGATACGGCTGAAATCGTAAAAGAAGAAATCATTACGGAAGAGATTACAGAGGAAATTATGGATAATTCATTTGCTACAAATCAAATACCTGCAGATTATCAGCCTGACAGCAATGATTTCAGCGTTGTAAGCAAAGGAACAGTTTTACACGGCGGTATTGATACTACAGGAAGCATAGAGATTAACGGTATAGTTGAAGGCAATGTAAAGGCTAACGGAGAGCTCATTTTATCCGGTACTATTACAGGTAATGTTGAAGCTCTTATAATCTCTGTTAACGCTGGAAAGATTCGAGGAAACGTAAAAGCTTATAACGGAATTTACATCAGCGAAGATTCAATCCTTATTGGAGATATCGAATCCACAGAAGCTGAAATCGGTGGAGCTGTTAAAGGAAAGATTGACGTTAACGGACCTGTCGTTCTTAAATCCGATGCAAAGGTTCTAGGAGACATTGACTGCAAGAGCGTTCAGATAAACAATGGCGCAGTGATTGAAGGTAAATGTTCACAGAAATATGCTGAAATTTCTCCTAGTGCATTTTTTGAAAACTTGTAGAACTGTTGACAAATGTAATATATTTTTTATAATAAAATTAGGTGCTACCGATAGACGGTTGCCCTTGGAGTTATTAAATATTTTAATAACCGCTCAGTTGCATTGGGCGGTTATTTTTTTGCATCTTTTAGGATCTTATAAATAAGACCTATAAGAGCGATTATCATTATAATTAACTGAATTAAATCAGCTAATGTAACGTACATCGCATCACCCCCTTTCCTAAGATAGAAGGGTGAGCACCCTTCAAAGAAAAGGGTAACCGCCTACCGTTTTAAAGGTAACACCTAAAAAAGAGTATAACAAAAATCAGTTATATTGTAAATAATATACAATAGATATTAAAAATAATTAGAAATATGCACAATGGACTTTATATAATCTTTTTAAATTAATATAGTTAGATAGTACATTATTTGGTATAATATTAAACGGAAATATTATTCCATCAATTATGAAAGAATACCGATTCTTTAAGATATAGGAGTTTACTGATTATGCGTATACTTTTGAAATTAAGTGGCGAAGCATTGGCCGGTGAAAAGAAAACAGGATTTGACGAAGAAACAGTCTTGATGGTTGCACGTCAGGTAAAAGAGATTGTTGACAGAGGAACCGAAGTCGGAATTGTTATCGGCGGCGGAAACTTCTGGAGAGGCAGAACAAGCGAAAACATCGACAGAACAAAAGCAGATCAGATTGGTATGCTTGCAACTGTTATGAACTGCATCTATGTTTCAGAAATCTTCAGATCCGTAGGCCTTGAGACAAATATCCTTACACCTTTTGAGGTTGGTTCTTTTACGAAGCTTTTCTCCAAAGACAGAGCCAATAAATATTTTAAGAGAGGTCAGGTTGTATTCTTTGCAGGCGGCACCGGACATCCGTACTTTTCAACCGACACACCTTCGGTTTTAAGAGCTATCGAAATTGATGCGGATGTTGTACTTCTTGCAAAATCGATTGACGGTGTTTACAGCGATGATCCCAAGAAGAATCCTAATGCAGTTAAGTACGATGAAATCAGCATTAATGATGTAATCGCGCAGAATCTTCAGGTGGTTGATATGACAGCATCCATCCTTGCAAGAGACAACAAAGTTCCGATGTGGATTTTCCCTCTGTTCGAAGAGAACTCAATCGTTAATACACTTTACGGCGATTTCCACGGAACCAAAATCACCGTATAAATTCATTGGAATTAAAACAAAAATATAGTATAATAAACAGGTAGTTTTGAATAAATTTTTCATACACAAGGGGGTTTTATGAAAGAGCAACTCGTTATTTATGATGATAAGATGAAAAAAACCATAGAGCATCTTGCAGCTGATTATCAGACAATCCGTGCAGGAAGAGCCAATCCTCATGTACTCGACAGAGTTATGGTGGATTATTACGGAACCATGACACAGATTCAGGGTGTCGGCAATATTTCCGTACCAGAGCCCAGAGTAATCCAGATTGCTCCGTGGGAGAAGAAGCTCATAAAAGATATCGAAAAAGCTATCATGGCTTCAGATGTCGGAATCACACCTTCTAATGACGGTAACGTCATCCGTCTCGTTTTCCCTGAACTTACAGAAGAAAGACGTAAGGACCTCGTAAAAGAAGTCAGAAAGAAAGGTGAAGAAGGCAAGGTTGCCATCAGAAACATCAGACGTGACGGTAACGATGCATTTAAGAAGCTTTCCAAGACAGAAATTTCCGAAGACGAAATTAAAGATTTACAGGACGAACTTCAGAAATTAACAGATAAGTATATCAAAGACATTGACAATCTTATTGAAGAGAAAGCTAAGGAAATCCTTACAGTTTAAATCATTCGGTTTTTATGATATAATGTACTTTAGTATAAGCGTTCAATGTATGATTGAACGCTTATAATTTTGTAGAGCATTTTTATGAGGAACTATAATGGATAATTTGAAGATTCCGCGTCACGTTGCCGTAATTATGGACGGCAACGGCAGATGGGCAAAATCAAAAGGTCTTCCCAGAAAAATGGGTCATGTTCAGGGTGGCAAAAACGTTGAAGACATGCTTTATGTCTGCGACGATTTAGGCATCAAATATTTTACGGTGTATGCTTTTTCTACCGAGAACTGGAAAAGAAGCGAGGATGAAGTTGCGGCATTGATGACTCTTTTAAGAAGCTATCTGTCATCAGGCTTTAAAAAGGCTGCAAAAAACAACGTCCGAATCCGTATTATCGGCGACAGAACAAGACTTGCTCCGGATATTCAGAAGCTCATAGAAGATCTTGAAGAAGATTCCAAGAATAACACAGGCTTACAGTTTCAGATTGCCATCAATTACGGCTCAAGAGACGAAATTGTAAGAATGATGAAAAGAACCGCGGAAGATATAAAGAGCGGTAATATAAATCCTGAAGATATCAACGAAGATTACATTTCGAATAATCTTGATACAAAGGATATTCCTGATCCCGATCTTCTTATCAGAACGAGCGGAGAGCAGAGAATATCTAACTTCTTACTCTGGCAGATTGCATACAGCGAATTTTATTTTGCGGATTGCCATTGGCCTGATTTTAACAAAGACGAACTCATTAAAGCTATAGAAGAATATAATAAAAGAGACAGGCGTTTCGGCGACGCAAAATAAGGGGAATTACAATGTTTTGGAAAAGATTTTTCAGCGGCGCGGCAGTACTTGGACTGACCGTACTATTCGGATATCTTGGGGGACCGTTCCTTGCTTTGGCATTGGGCGTTTTATCTTCGGCCGCTTATCTTGAATACACAAAAGCCAGCAGAGTGCGTGAGGAAGGACATCGTGTAAACGGCTTCGAATATATCGGAGTTATAACGATTCTCCTTTATTATGTTATGCTTCTTTTGTTTTCAATCGTGGATTATCTTCCAAAGGTTTTAACTGACTGGTTTTTCGAATCCCACGGATTCTTTACAAATTACACAATTGTTCTGCTTGCTATATTTACAACCGGTGTAATCTGTATTCTTTGTACCTACATTTTCTGGTATCCCAAATTCAACGCAAATCAGGTGGCGGGCGGCATTTTCGGACTGATTTATACTACTTTTATGATGTCGTTTATTTACTACACGAGAGAGTCCAAAGACGGAATTTGGTTCATATGGGTTATCTTTATCACGTCCTGGGTTTCAGACACATGCGCGTACATTGTAGGTTCTGCAATCGGCAAACATAAAATGACTCCGAGACTTTCTCCCAAAAAGAGCTGGGAAGGCGCTGTCGGCGGTATTCTCGGATCAGGAATTGCAACTGCTATATTCGGATTGATATATGAATTAAATCACGACAGTAGATTTTTGATGATTCCGATTTTCTTCCTGATTGGATGTATCGGCGCATTTATTTCAATGTGCGGAGATCTAGTGGCTTCGGCTGTTAAAAGAAATAACAATGTTAAAGATTTCGGAAACGTAATTCCGGGTCACGGCGGAATACTGGACAGATTTGATTCGGTTCTTTTCACTGCTCCGACCGTATATTTTATGATTGTTTTATTCCTTGTAAACAAATAATGAGGGAAATATGAAAAATCTGGTTATTTTAGGGTCTACAGGATCTATCGGAACCCAGACCTTAGAGATCGTAAAAGATAAAAAAGAAGATTTCGGCGTACTCGCGCTTGCTGCGTATTCAAATGTAGACTTAATGGAAAAACAGGTTAGGGAATTTCTGCCTTCATATGTTGTTTTGTATGTAGAGAGCGCTGCCAAAGATCTTGAAGACAGAATTAAAGACCTTAACGTAAAAGTATTATCCGGAATGGAAGGTCTTGAATATATTTCAACGCTTGATGAATGCGATATGCTTGTTGCAGCAATGGTCGGAATGATTGGTATAAGACCTACTATAGCAGCGGTTAAGGCGGGCAAAGACATTGCGCTTGCCAACAAGGAAACACTTGTTACCGCAGGTCATATTATCGTTCCTTTATGCAAGGAAAACAATGTAAATCTTTATCCTGTTGACAGTGAACATTCGGCTATTTACCAGTGCTTAAAAGCTCAGGATCGTAAAATGGTCGATAAGATTCTTCTTACCGCAAGCGGCGGACCGTTCCTTGGTAGAAAGTATGAAGAATTAAAAGACGTATCCCTAAAAGATGCATTAAACCACCCTAACTGGGCGATGGGTAAAAAGATTACAATCGATTCAGCATCACTTGTAAATAAAGGCCTTGAAGTTATTGAAGCCAAGTGGCTTTTTGATGTGGAAATCGAAGATGTTGAAGTTATCATTCATCCTCAGAGCATCATTCATTCTATGGTTCAGTTTAAGGATAATGCAGTACTGGCACAGCTCGGATTACCAGATATGAAGCTGCCCATTCAGTATGCTTTGTATGAAGGCAACAGACAATCGATGCCCGAGAGAAAGATTGATTTCTTCTCGCTTTCCAAACTTGATTTCTTAAAGCCCGATCATGAGACTTTCAAAGGCATAAAACTTGCTGTTGATTCTTATAACAGAGGCTATATTTATACAACGGTATTTAATGCGGCAAACGAAATAGCTAATAGATATTTCCAGGAAGGACGCATTAAATTCCTGCAGATTTACGACATAATCGAAGATGCTTTAACGCTTGACTTCGATTACTGCAAAACTCCGACACTTGATGAAATACTAGATGTCGAGAGCAAAGTATACGAATATATTTCGAAGAAATATTAAAGGCATAAAATGGATTTATCAATACTCTGGACGATTATTTCTTTTATAGTGATTTTCAGTGTTATCGTCATCGGTCATGAAGGCGGTCATTTTCTTATTGCCAGATTAAACGGAATAAGAGTCATTGAATTTACAGTCGGACTCGGACCAAAGCTTTTGCATTTTAAAAAGGGCGGTACCGAGTTTTCTTTACGTGCGCTTCCTTTCGGCGGTGCATGTATTTTTGAAAATCCGGACGAACTTGATGAAGAAGAGGAAGAAAAAGAGGAAGAGGAAAAGCTCACCAAAGATATTGATATTGATAAAAGAAACAAAAACTTCATTGAAGCAAGTGTATTTTCAAGAATTGCTACAGTTTTTGCAGGACCGATTTTTAATATTATCCTGGCTTATTTTCTCGGACTTATCGTTGTATTCTTCTGTGGAGAAGTAGGAACAAAAGTTGATGTAGTAACACCCGGTTATCCTGCGGAAGCAGCAGGTATGAAAGCCGGAGATGAAATCATAAAAATCAACGGTGAGAGAGTTTATCTTTTCTCCGAGATAAGACTTATTACATATCTTGATAATGCGGATGAATTTGAAATTGTTTATAAAAGAGACGGTCAGACTTATACAACAACTCTTACACCTGTAGGAAACGGACAGCAAAGATTAATTGGAATCCAGTCAAAAGATTTTGTGGACTGCTCTAATTTTAAGGTATTTAAGTATTCAGCTCTTGAAGTAAGATACTGGCTTAAGGTTACGTTTAAGTCCTTAAAGATGCTATTTACCGGCAAAATTAAAAAAGACGATCTTGCGGGACCTGTAGGTGTAGCGCAGGTAATTGATACTACTATTGAAGAAACGAAGCAATACGGTGTTGCCACTGTTGTTTTAAACATGGTTAATATTGCGCTTCTTTTATCAGTTAACCTTGGAATCATGAATCTTTTACCTTTCCCTGCACTTGACGGCGGAAGACTGTTATTCCTGTTTATCGAAGCAATTATAGGCAAGAAAGTTCCGAGAAAAGTTGAAACATATATTCATGTTGCGGGAATCATAGTCTTGCTGATTTTATCAATGTTTGTTCTTGTAAACGATATAACAAAATTTTTCAGATATTAGTTTTTTTGTTAAATGTCCGTACAATGGTACATATGAAAGGATTATAATATGCAGAGGAAATTAACCAGGGAAATAAAGATTGGCAATGTGGCTATCGGCGGAAACAATCCGATTGCAATCCAGTCAATGTGCAATTTCCCTACGGAAGATACAGAAAGATGCGTAGAACAGATACTCGCTTTGGAAAAAGCGGGCTGTGAGATTATAAGACTTACGGTTCCCACATTAGAAGCGGCAATTTCTTTCGGAAAGATAAAAAAAAGAGTTCATATTCCCTGCGTTGCAGACATACATTTTGATTATAAAATGGCTATCGCAGCCATGGAAAACGAAGCGGACAAGATAAGAATTAATCCGGGAAACATAGGCGGTAAAGAAAAGTTAGCCGAAGTAGTAAGGGTTGCAAAAGAAAGAAATATACCCATCCGTGTCGGTGTAAATTCAGGCTCACTTGAAAAAGAACTCGTTGCAAAATACAACGGAGTTACTGCACAGGGACTTGTTGAATCGGCACTTGATAAGGTCAGAATGATAGAAGAGGAAGGCTATGAAAATATAGTCATAAGCATTAAATCTTCAAACGTTCCGATGTGTGTAGAAGCTTATGAGAGAATAAGCGAAGTAAGTGATTATCCTCTTCATGTTGGTATTACCGAAGCAGGAACGATTTATGCAGGCAATATTAAATCTGCAGTTGGCTTAGGAATTCTTTTACATGAAGGAATAGGTGATACGATTAGAGTTTCACTTACCGGAGATCCTCTTGAAGAAATTAAGTCTGCCAAGTATATACTTCGTTCACTGGGACTAAGAAAAGAAGGAATTGAAGTTATTTCATGCCCGACCTGCGGCAGAACAAAAATAGATTTAATCGGTCTTGCCAACCGGGTTGAAGAAATGGTAAAAGACTATCCGCTTAACTTAAAAGTAGCTGTTATGGGCTGTGTCGTAAACGGACCCGGCGAAGCCAAAGAAGCGGATATAGGCATTGCAGGCGGTATCAATGAAGGCCTGCTTATTAAGAAAGGCGAAATTGTCAAAAAGCTTCCTCAAAGCGAGCTTTTAGGAGCACTTAAAGCGGAGCTTGACAATTGGAAATAGGAGTGTTTTTATGGATAATTTGTTTTTGGAAGTTTTCCCCGAGGTAAAACTTGATTCTAAAATAAAAGAAATAGCTGCCCAGTGCAAAATTTTAAAGATTTCCAAAAGCAAAGAGTCCGACACAGTCCGTATTCTGCTTGAATCTAAATATCTTATTTCATACAAGAATATTGACAAGCTTGAATCTCTTCTTGCCAAATGGTATTTTCAAGAGTATTCGAAGGTCGAAATCTACCCTCAGTTTGTTTTATCCTCACAGTACAATTTACAAAATCTCTGGGATGAGTATTCGGAGACGATTCTTTATGAATTAAAGAACAAATCGCCTCTTATCTATACTATTCTCTCAAGAAGCGATGTGATTTTTGAAGACAGCAATCACATGTTTGTTTATATTGAGGAAGGCATGGTTTCGGAGATTAATTCTTCCAGACTGGAAAACGCTCTTAAAACTTATTTACTTGCGCGTACCAATGTTGAAGGAAGCATTACGATTGAATATAAAGCATCGTCAACTCATGAAGTAAAAGAAGAATTCGATCATGAAGTTGATATGATAATTCAGAATTATGCCAAGAAGCACGCGCCCGTCGAAACTGACGGTGACGAAGAAATGCTCGGCGAAGTTTCTGTAAAGCCGGCCATGGAAAAAGAAACTGAGAAAAAGCCTGAAAACACTTCTGAAAACCGTTTTCCGGAAAGAATGAAGTTTAAAAAGAATTCTTCACAGGCTTCAGTCAGCGGTTACGGAAGAAAGTTTGTGCGTTCCGACAAACCCGGAGTATTATACGGTGATTCGGTTGACGGACCTTTTACCGATCTTGTGGATATTAAGAGTGAAATCGAAGGCGTATGTGTCAGAGGTAAGGTTATATCCTTTGAAGATAAATCTCTTAAAAACGAAAATCATATGATTCTGTTTGATTTGTATGATATGACGGATTCGATTTCCTGTAAGTTTATGCTTTATCCCGAGTTTTATGAGCAGGGCAAAAACCTTATAAGAGAAGGCATTGAAATAGCTGTTAAAGGCAGTATTTCGATGGATAAATACGACAATAACGAACTTGTTTTATCAAGAATTAAGGGTATTGAAGTATCGAGTATCGAAAAGCACGAAAGACATGATATTTCTCTTAAGAAAAGAGTCGAACTTCACTGCCATACAAGATTTTCCGAAATGGATGGTATCTGTAAAGAGGACGAACTTGTAAATCTGGTGGCAGACTGGGGCTGGTCTGCAATAGCCATTACGGATCACGGTGTCGTACAGGCTTTACCCAAGGTCGACCATATAATGCATGATAAATTCAAAGAAAAACCTTTCAAATTAATCTGTGGTATGGAAGGTTATCTTGTGGATGACGATTTTGATGCTGCCGTAAACGTCAAGGATCAGACGCTCGCGGATTCTTTTGTTGTGTTTGATATCGAGACCACGGGTCTTTCTCCATACAAACATCAGATTATAGAAATCGGCGCCGTAAAAGTTGTAAACGGAGCTATTAAAAATACATTTTCGACATTCGTAAATCCTCATGTTCCGATTCCTTTTGAAATCGAAAAACTGACCGGAATTCATGAGAACATGGTTTGCGATGCTCCCGATATTTCCGAAATACTTCCAAAATTTATGGAATTTTGTGAAGGCTGTTCGCTTGTTGCTCACAATGCGAAATTTGATATTTCGTTCATAAAAGAAAACTGCAACAGATTGGGAATTCCTTTTGACAAGACATGGCTTGATACGATTATTATGGCCAGAGCCCTGTTAAAAGATTCCTCCAAATTCGGTCTTGAAGCCGTAGCTCACAAACTGAAATTCAAATTCGGTAAGGAAGAACACCACAGAGCAGTTAACGATGCGGATATTACTGCCAAAATATTCGTAGAATTTATTCATATGCTCTTAGGTCAGAAAGTACTGACCCTAAAAGAATTAAACGAATTTGTCAAGAATTCTCCCGAAACAATCAGAAAAATGCGACCTTACCATGTTTCGATTCTTGTTAAGAACGAAACAGGCAGAATCAACTTAAACAGACTTGTTTCGGAATCTCACATTAAATACTTTTATAAATCACCCAAGATTCCGAGATCTTTGCTCCAGAAGTACAGAGAAGGACTGATTATCGGTTCTGCATGCGAAGCAGGCGAACTGATGGAAGCCATACTTGAAGAGAAGTCCGAGCAGGATATTTCGCATATCGTTGATTTTTATGATTATCTTGAAATCATGCCTGTTGCAAACAACGAGTTCATGAAATACAAGACCAATCCGATGTATCGAAACATTCAGACGGATGAAGACTTAAGGGATATTAACAGAACTATCATTAAACTCGGAGAGCAGTTTAATAAGCCTGTCTGCGCTACAGGTGATGCACATTTCTTAAATCCCGAAGATGAGATTTACAGAGAAATTATTCATATGAATAAGTTCAACAAAAAATCTGTAAAGAAAGAAGATCTTGAAGAGACTCGTGATGACGAGAAAACTTTAAATACATCCAAACTTCAAAAAGAACTTGAAGAAAAACAGCCGCCTTTGTTCTTAAGAACCACAGCGGAAATGCTGGATGAATTTGATTATCTCGGCGCTCAAAAAGCGGAAGAGGTAGTCATTACAAATACCAATCTTATAGCAGATATGTGTGAAGACATTTGTCCGACATCAAACGAGAAATGTCCTCCCGAACTTGAGAATTCCGAAGAAAAGTTAAGAAAATGCTGTTATGATACAGCTCATCAGATTTACGGCAATGAACTTCCCAAGGAAGTTGAAGAGCGTCTTGAAACCGAACTTACAGGTATTATCAATAACGGATATGCTGTTCTTTACATGATTGCAAGAGAACTCGTGCTTAAATCCGAAGAGGATGGTTATCTGGTAGGTTCCAGAGGTTCCGTAGGTTCTTCTTTTGTAGCCACGATGTCGGGCATAACTGAGGTTAATCCTCTTCATGCGCATTATTACTGCAAGAACTGTCATTATTATGATTTTGATTCGGAGATTATTAAAAGCTTTGCCTGTATGTCCGGTTACGATTTACCCGATAAAGACTGTCCCGTATGCGGTACCAAGCTTACAAAAGCAGGATTTGATATTCCTTTCCAGACATTCCTAGGTTTCTCGGGTGATAAAGAGCCCGATATCGACTTAAACTTCTCCGGTGAATATCAGGGCAAGGCTCACAGATATACCGAAGTATTATTCGGTAAAGGACATACCTTCCACGCAGGAACAATGTCCGGTGTCGCAGATAAGATGAGTATTGCCTACACACATGATTTCTTTGAATCAAAAGGAATTCATAAAAGAAACTGTGAGATTATGCGTATCGCAAAAGGCGTTGAAGGTGTAAGAAAAACCACAGGCCAGCATCCGGGCGGTATAGTTGTGCTTCCTCACGGACGTGAAATATACGAATTTACAGCTATTCAGAAGCCTGCAAACGATATGAATACCGATGTTATTACAACTCATTACGAGTATCATGATATCGATAAAAACCTTCTGAAATTGGATATTTTAGGTCATGTCGATCCTACGATGATGAAATGTCTCGAAGATCTGACAGGCACCAACTGTCGTGAAATACCTCTTGATGATAAAAGAGTCATGAGTATTTTCCAGACTACGACAGAACTCGGATATGAACCTAATGATATCGACGGGCTTGTTTTAGGGTGTTTGGGTATTCCTGAATTCGGTACCAGAAATACCATGAACGTTCTTCTTAAAACCAAACCTCAGACATTTACCGACCTTATCAGAATTTCAGGCCTTACGCACGGTACTGGTGTGTGGGATAAAAACGCAGAGCGTCTGATAGACGAAGGTAAAGCCGATATTACAGGTGTTATTTCTACACGTGACGATATTATGACATACTTAATAGATAAGGGTGTTGAGAGTTCCGAAGCGTTTTCCATCATGGAAAATGTACGTAAAGGAAAAGTTGCAAAGCATAAGGTTGAGGATAAATGGAAAGTCTGGAAAGAAGACATGCTCGCCAATAATGTACCTGAATGGTACATCTGGTCCTGCGAACAGATCCAGTACATGTTCCCTAAGGCTCACGCTGCCGCTTACGTTACCATGGGCTGGAGAGTCGGATATTATAAGGTATATTATCCACTGGCATATTATGCAGCGTATTTTTCCATAAGAGCAACAAAGTTCTCATATGAAACAATGTGCCAGGGTTTAACATATTTAAGACAGAACATGCAGTTCTTGCAGAGTCTTCCAAAAATGTCAAAGACTGAAGAAGATACTTTGGACGATATGAGACTAGTCGAAGAGTTTTATGTCAGAGGCTTTGAATTTACGCCGATTGATTTAAAAATAGTTAAGCCGGATAAATTCCAGATAATCGACGGTAAACTGATGCCTTCATTAAAGAGTATTGAAGGTATTGCCGATACAGCGGCCAAAAACATTGTTGACGGCTGCAAGGATGCTTCGTTTACTTCACAATCTGACATGAAGAGAAAATGCAAGATTGGTGATTCGGTTCTTGATAAGCTTGTAAGTTTAGGTATTATCAAAGACCTACCGAAGTCTGACCAGCTAAGCATTTTTGACATATAAATGTATATCTTTTATGAGCAGGGATTATTATCTTTTCATATTTTTCTCCCACAGATAAAATATGACCCTTTAATGTCTGCATTTTATGCATTGTTATATACTTTGTAATTTGCTATAATTCAATAAAGTCAAAGCATTTGAAAATATTAAAAAGGAGGAATTCAAAATGCCCCAGACATTAGGAACATTAATTTGCGTAATAGCGGTAGTTTTGTTAATCTTGATAGCTTTGATTGCAGTAATAATTGCCTCAGGCTATGTTAAG
>JAGCVT010000096.1 GCA_017962225.1 Lachnospiraceae bacterium | reverse complement strand
ATTGGTTCCGTGATAGTAATTAAAATATTTAAGCGCAATGGGAATTCCGAAATATGTTATATAAAGCTGAACTATAATAGGCGTTCCTCTCATCAGCGACACAAACCCGATTGAGAGCTGATTCAGAACCGGTACTTTGTTTATTCTGATAACTGCTATAAGAAGTCCTATGCTTAAGCCGATTACAAGTGCAATAAAAGTTAAATACAGTGTAGTCGGCAGATATTTTAATAAATTCGGGATCTGTTTGAACACCAGAGCCCCGTCAAATAATTTAGCCATTTTAAATCTCCGTTTTTAATCGAAAAGCCCGACAAATGAGCCGGGCCTTATCGTTAAATTTCTTTTTATTCGTATGAAGGTGAGTAATCATCTCCGAAATACTTAAGGTTGATTTCTTTGGATTTACCCTCTTCGATTACTTCGCGAAGTGCTTTATTGATATCTTCCACAAGCTGCTTGTTTTCTTCAGTTCTGCTTACAATAAGATAACTGTCCATGCCTTCTCCTACACCATATCCTGCGAGTGCAATCGCATGAAGATCGTATCCGAATTCAGGCTGGTAGTAACCGAAGTACATAGGCTTATCGATGATAGTAAAATCATACTTACCGGACTGGATATCATTAAGCTGGATGTTAAGATCCTCTTCCGTATAATTAATCTCTACGGGTTTCTCGGGATCTGTATCATTGTAATTCTCAATAAGTGTTGTAACATTAACGGCTGCCTGTCCGACAAACTTAAGACCGCCCAAGTCTTCTACAGAGAGGCTGTCGGGAAGTTCAACGTCTTTGTTTGCTACTACGATATAAGCATTTGAGAAAATAGGATCTGTGAAGTAATATTTTTCTTCACGCTCAGGGTTTTTCGCAAAGTTGTTAACGCCGAGCTGATACTTATCCGAATCAAGTCCTGCAAAGATTGAAGGGAAATCTGTTACTTCCCAGATAAGCTCGTACTGGGGAAGTTTCTCAAATACAGCTTCAACAAGTTCAATGTTCTGACCTACCACCTGATCGTCATCACCGTAATATGTAAAAGGTCTGGGTGATGCGCCCGTTACCGCATAAATCTTTCTGACTTCTACATCGTTTGTAACTTCTGCAACTTCGTTTTCACCATTTCCGCTCTCGCTGTTTGATGCTGCTTCAACATTTACTGTTGTTGCCTCAATGTTTGTTGTGGCAGATGCTTTGCCGCATCCTGTGAGGCTTGCACCTATAAGTGCCACCCCTAAAACTGCTGTAATTAATTTATTTATTCTTTTGTTTAACATTTCATTTATCTCCTGTTTGATATATTTTTATTCTTATAAATCATTTATTGTAATCAGTACCCTAACGGCACATTCGGTTGTCCTTAAAATATAAACAACATCGTCCAACTGCTCTTTTTCCTAAAAACATCTTTCTCATTTCTTTTCTCCTACTGCCTACCACTTGGGTGGGTTAATGTTGAAATGAATATTATCACTTCTTGAAACATTTGAAAAATATGTAAAAAAAAGAACTGGTTATAAGTAAATCTTATAACCGGTCCTTTAACATTTTTTTGTATATGTTTTTATTCCTCAGGGCCCTTAAATACTATGCCGTAAGGATTTCTTGTTTCGTCTAGATTAAGATAAGCCTCTTCCTTTTCTTTTATGATGTTTATTATATCCTGATCGCCTTTTTCTGCTTCGTAATCACTCTCAAATCTTTTAAGGTTTACAAAATCAAAGCTCTTAAAATCATTTAATTTATAGAGATGATAGTATATGTAATCAAGCCTTTTTAAGGTGATATATAAAAGCGTATCCGCTTCGCTTATCTCTCCCGATAAAAGATACTTCTGCCCTAAAAGCCTTTCATCTATCGTCTTAAGGGAGTCTTTAAGAGTGGCTCCCCACCTGTTTAAATCCGTCTGGAATGTGGATTTGCCTGCATTCTCCATAGGCTTTATAACAAATTTGTTAAGGTATTTTATTTCTTCATCCACATCTTTGTGAAGATAGAATTCACTGTAAAATCCCTCATTGCCTTCCCTGAGATAGAGATTCCCTGGGTCATTAGAGAGTTTATCCCTGTCTCCTTTTTCAAAGAGTTCGCGGTAATCGGGGCCTGTACCAATCAGGCCGTACACATTTCCCTGCTTTGCTCTCATATGTGCGGAAAGCTGGTAATGCTTCTTTATTTTCTCAAGATCCGTGAATTCATAAAAACCGTCCGTTTTAAAAAGTTCGCTTGTGTAGGCGAAAAGATTGGGATATTCGTTAAGGCGCTTCTTATTTACGCCGAATACCAGATGATAATTAATATAAAATCTTATTAAGGCCACATAAAGATGAATGTCTGAGAGCGTTATATAATCACCGTGCAGGAATCTTTTAAAAGAGAGTCTTTCTTCAAGCACGTCGAGAGCGTTATGAAACATTTCGTAACCCTTGTCGTAATCTTCCCTGTTTCTTGCAAAACCGCACGCATAGGCATTTACCTTTGTTTTGATAAATTCGATGGTTTCGTCAATTTCTTCCCTTAGGCTTACAGGGTATAAATCAGGAGCATTTTCTTTGTGATACTTCTTCCAGTCCACAATAAGATACCTCGGTATATCCCATGCTTCATTCTGTACAACGGCACCTGTTTTAATATCAACTATTGCAGGCACAGTGGATCTTCCGACAAAGTCCGGATCGCCTTTAAGATATGCGTCGTCCAGATAATGTATTTTAAGCACAGGGTCCACTTCGCCCAGATCTTCCGAGAATACCCATCCTCTCGGATCTCTTAATATTCCGCATTCACCTATGCTTATTACGCTGTCAAGACCCAAGAGTCGTGCTGTGATTACGGCTTTATTCGAATGAGGACAGCCGGGCATCCATATGATGCGGTAACGGTCTTTTTCTATCGGAAGATTATCTTCTCCGATTCCGAAATGTCTGTTAAAGACAAATTCCCTGTCTTCAATCTTTCCGCTTGTTTTGTTGATCTGATGCTTAAAAGTATTTTCAAAAAGTCCTATTGTCTGAAACGGTACTATATATGACATATTGTTCTCCTTTCAAAAAATAAGTTAAATCCGCAGATCTAACTTATTTTTCTCTTCTGTTCACATTGCCTGAACGTATTAACAAGTCTTTCGAGTGCTTCTTCCAAAATCTTTTTCGGACAGGCCACGTTGATTCGCTGAAATCCCGAACCTGTTCTGCCGAAGATATTTCCTCTGTCCAGCCAGAGCTTCGCATCATGCACTATGATGTCGTTTAATTCTCTGTCCGTAAAATCGTAGTAATTAAAATCTAGCCATAAAAGATATGTACCCTCGGGCTTTCTTACCTTTACCTCGGGAAGATTCTCCGACAAATACTCAACGGCATAATCGAGATTGGATTCTATGGCTTTCTTAACACCCTCAAGCCACTCTTCTCCGTATGTATATGCAGCCTGGCAGGCGATTATACCCATTCCGTTTATCTGGCTGAAGCCTGCTGCCGAGTACGCTGCATGAAATCTGTTGTAAATATCTTTGTTGCTTGTGATAATTCCCGATACCTGAAGGCCGGCGAGATTGAATGTTTTGCTCGGAGATACAGATGTAATGCAGAATCTGTCAAAACCATCGCCTGCATTCGTAAAAGTGGTAAATTCCCTGCTCCATACAAAATCCGAATGGATTTCGTCGCTGAAAACTATTACTCCGTACTTTTTGCAAATCTCGCCTATTTTATGCAACTCGTTTTTAGTCCATACTCTTCCGACGGGATTGTGAGGGGAACAGAGAAGATAGAGTTTCGGTCTGTATTCTTTTATCTTTTCTTCCAGATCCTTAAAATCAATTCTGTAATAACCTGTTCCGTCATTAACCAGATCACTGCTTATAATCTTTCTGTTGTTTTCTTTTATGGTTCCCATGAACGGATAATATACGGGCTGGTTGATAAGTACATATCCGCCTTCTTCGGTAAATGCTTTAACTGCGGTTGCTATCGAAAAAACAACCGAAGGCGATTTATGAAACCACTCTTTTTCTATAACCCTGTTATAATGCCTTGCAATATAGTTTTTAAGTGCTTCAAGAAAATCATCATCAACTTCCGTATATCCGAATATCGCATGTCTGGCCTGTTCTACAAGCGCATCCTCTATGTATGAAGAGGTACGATAATCCATATCCGCTACCCAGAGCGGAAGCACATCGTCAGGGAGATGTCTTTCTTCCTTAAAATCGTACTTAAGGCTTTTCGTACCGTATCTGTTTGTAACACTTTCAAAATCCAAATTTCTTTCGCTCATTTTTATACCTGTATTCTTCTTTTACTTTTATTGGTTGATTCATAGTTTAATAAGTAAAACCGAAATTGAATAATACTTAAAAAAAAGAGTTGGCTATAGGCATAACCTATAACCAACTTATTTTTGAATTTTTTAACTATATGACTTAATTCACGGTTCCTTTATATTGGCTGATTTCTTCGATGTATCTCTGGCCTAAAGGTGATATCGACATTCCTTTTCTCACGATGTATCCGACCGTATTGATATCCTCACTGTCAAGTTTGACCGCGCAGTGTTCCGAACCGTTTAAATGTTCGCAGATAATACCCGAGCAGACCGTAAAAGCATTAAGCCCTATCATAAGATTAAGCCCGGTAGCTCTGTCGCACACTCTTAAGGTCTGATTAAACTGATACGACGAAAACATTTCTTCGGCAAAATAAAACGAATTGTTGCTTCCCTGTTCGAATACGATGCAGGGATATGAATTAAGTTCATCAAAAGTGACTCTTTTCTTCTTCGCAAGCGGATGTTTTTTCCACATATAAGCATATATTCCGCAATCCAGAAGAGGATGAAATTCAAGATTGCTCTCATTAAGTATTTTGGTAATGACCTTTCTGTTAAAATCATTAAGATACAGAATACCGACTTCGCTTTTAAACTTTTTGACATCTTCGATGACATCAAAAGTTTTGGTCTCATACATGGCAAAATCATAGCCGTCCATTCCGAACTGCTCAACCATTTTGGCAAAAGCATCGACTGCGAAAGCATAATGCTGCGCAGATACACTGAAGCGCTTTTTGATCTTTTCTCCGTTTATGTATTTGTGCTCTATCATTTCATACTGTGTAACGACCTGTCTGGCATATCCTACAAATTCCTCGCCTTCGGGAGTTAACGAAATACCCCTGTTGGAACGTATGAAAATATTAATGCCAATCTCTTCTTCCAGTTCACGGATGGTCGCGGAAATGGAAGGCTGGGATATGAAGAGTTTGCGGGCTGCCTCATTCATCGATGAAGATGAAGCCACCGTTATCACATAGTTTAATTGCGAAAGAGTCATATATCCTCCGATTAAATATTATTACTGCTTTTATTAATTATTCGTAAAGGTCTCCCGACAGATAGTGTTCGCCGCTGTCAGGAATAATAACTACAATATTCTTGCCTGAATTTTCGGGACGTTCTGCAAGAACCTTGGCCGCATATAAAGCTGCGCCTGCGGAAATGCCTACCGTAAAGCCTTCAAGTCCGGGAATAAGTCTTGCATATTCGTAAGCCTGATCGTCGGTTACGTCTATTACTTCATCAAAGATTGAAACATCTGTTACGGGAGGGATTGCACCGCCGCCGATACCCTGAATCTTGTGAGGGCCTGCCGTTCCGCCGTTTAAAAGAGCGCTTCCCGTGGGTTCAACGCCGATTACCTTAACATCAGGGTTTTTCTCCTTAAGGAATCTGCCTGCTCCGCTTACGGTTCCACCCGTGCCTGCCGCAGATACAAAGATATCCACTTTGCCATCCGTATCTTCCCAGATTTCGGGACCTGTGGTTCTGTAGTGAGCAAGGGGATTGTTGGGATTACCGCCCTGCCCGAGAATAACTGCATTTTCCGTTGCGGCAAGTAATTCTGCTGCCTTTGCATTGGCACCGCCCATATTTAATTCACCGGGTGTATGATATACTTCTGCGCCGAAAGCTTTTAAAAGTCTTGTTCTTTCCTCGGAAAGATTGTCGGGCATACAAATCTTTACCTTGTATCCTTTAGCAGCTGCAATAGAAGCGATACCGATACCGGTATTGCCCGATGTACCTTCGATAATCGTACCGCCTTCTTTTAAATCTCCGGCTTCTTCTTTGCCGTTAATCATTGATAAAGCGATTCTGTCTTTTACGGAACCTGAAGGATTAAAGAATTCAAGTTTGCCGAAAATCTTATTGTCTGTACCGAGTTTCTTTTCAAATGCATGAAGTTCAAGAAGCGGTGTGCGTCCGATAAGTTCCGTAATATTGTGATATATTTTTCCCATTGTTTTGTCCTCCGTTTTTTTACTTTTTTTATTCTTTTTCTCTTCTTTTTAAATTTTTCTCATATTAATTACCGGTATTGCTTTTGCACTTTTCAGGTTTTTTATTGCTCTTCAATTTTGAATTTATGCTCCGGATCCCTGCTTAATCTTTCCCTGCCCGACGGAATCTTCCAAATGGATACATCGGGTCCCAAAGGAAGAATATTGTTCGGGTTGGTTTTTAAACAGCATAAATGATAATGCTTCTTAATCGCTTCGAAATTCGTATTGTCGCCAAATGCACTCTCTGCATACAAATCTCTCGCGTATCCCCAGAGATTGGGATAATCCTTAAGCATCTTTTTATTGACTCTGAAACCATTGTAGTAAGCAACATCAAATCTGGCGAGAGTTACATAGAGTCTTATATCCGATTCGGTAATATAATCTCCGAATAAAAATCTCTGATTTGAAAGCCTCTCTTCGAGCCTGTCAAAAGCATCAAATACAAGCTTGTAAGCATCCAAATAAGCTTCCTGACTAGTGGCAAAGCCGGCCTTGTATACGCCATTGTTGACATTATGGAAGATATAATCGTTAAGCTCGTCGATATCTTCTCTTAATTCCACGGGATAAAGCTCGGGAGCGTCTTTTTTATGATATTTTCTCCATGCCGTTTCAAAATATGTCGTGAGCTTAAAATAATCATTATTCACCACAGCGCCCGTTTTAAGGTCTACAATTGCGGGAACCGTAAATCTTCCCCTATATTCGGGATCTGCTTTTTTATAAGCCTCACTTAAAAGATGTATTCCAAGAACCGGGTCCTTATCGCCTTCATCAAGAGTGAAAGCCCAGTCGGACCAGGGTACATCCGGTCTTATCGGATCAAGCGTTCCGACGGATATTACATCCTCAAGTCCCATTAACTGTCTTACTATAATCGATCTGTTGGCCCAGGGGCACACTGGCGCCCACAAGAGTCTGTATCTGTCTTTTTCAACCGGAAGCTCGCCTTCCTTATCTCCAAACGGCGTTACGAATCTGTTGGCCTGTCTTTCGAATTTTCCGTTGCTTTGTATTTCACCGTTTGTTACATGATCTACTACTGCCATCATTCCACCTCCGCCTTGTTTTGGGATATTCTCTCGCTTCCCACGTATAAGGGTCCGAATTTATCCGCTCTGTCATTTGCTTCTTCCCAGACACTTTCATCGGGACCGTCCGGTAAAATATTGTCGGGGTTTTCGGATGCTCCCAAAAGATATCCTCGCTTAATCGCATCAAAATCAGTACTCTCTTTAAATGCAGGAATGGAATAAAGTTCCTTGGCATAATTCCAGAGATTCGGATAATCCATTATTCTCTTTTCATTAAGACGGAAACCGAAATAATAAGCCGTGTCAAATCTTGCAAGCGTTACATAGAGTCTCACATCACTGTCGGTAAGTCTGTCTCCGAAAAGAAATCTTCTGTCCGCGAGCCTTTCTTCAAGCCAGTCAAGTCTTTCAAACACAAGGTGATAATTCTTCTCGTACTCTTCCTGACTCTTCGCAAAGCCTGCCTTATAAACGCCGTTATTAATCTCATTAAAAAGTATTTCGTTTAATGCATCGATTCCTACACGAAGATCGTGGGGATAAAGGTCCGGAGCGCCCTCTTTCCAGAAAGGTTTCCATACGGTTTCCCAGTAGTTACTTAAACGATGATAGTCATTGTTTACGACCTTTTTCGTCTTTACATCAACTATTGTCGGAACAGTTGCCCTGCCTTCATACTCGGGATCCGTGGCTGCATATATTTCAGGCAGGAATCGTATACCAAGTACAGGGTCTACTCCGCCCTTATCAAGTGAAAACTCCCAGCCTTTTTCCGTACGTACCGGAGCAACTTTTCCTATACTTATTACGTCTTCGCCTATTCCCAAAAGTTTAAGAACTATCGCCTGTCTCGTGGCCCACGGGCAAAGAGGCGTCCATATAAGACGATATCTTCCGGCCTCTACGGGAAGCTCTCCATCTTTATCTCCGAAAGGCGTGCAAAAACGGTTTTTCTGTCTTACAAAAGCTCCGTTTTTCGCTATCTCTCCCTTATCTTCGGAGGTTGCAACTTTTCCGAATGATTGTGATTCGTTTTGCTTTTCTATTTTCTTTCTGTGCAAGGCTATAGAGCATGCTGCTTCCTCAAATTCTGCCATATTCATAATCTCCATTCTTTCTTTTACTTAATATTCATCCAGAAAATGATGTCTTACTCCGTCTTTTTTATATGCAATGACGGTATCAAGATTTACGTTTTCTACGCTTTTAAAAATATTGGATTCGATAAACGGATTGTCTTTTTTCAACTCCGCAATCAGTTTCTTCGTCTCCAGTCGTTTGGACGATGTGGTACCATCCTCATGACAGGTCGTACAGGTATCCGTAAAGTGACATGCGCACTGAAGGAAATGCAGGTCGTTGTAATCCCTCCATGCGATGATATCGCTCTCTCTTACAAGGTAAAGCGGACGGATAAGTTCCATTCCCTCAAAATTCGTGCTGTGAAGTTTGGGCATCATGGTCTGTATCTGTGCTCCATGCATCATACCCATCAGAATCGTTTCAATCACATCATCGTAATGGTGTCCGAGTGCAATCTTGTTACAGCCAAGTTCTTTAGCTTTGCTGTAAAGATACCCTCTTCGCATCCTTGCACATATGTAGCACGGGCTTTTTTCGATATTGTCAACCGAATCGAATATATTGCTGTCAAATATCGTTATGGGAATGCCGAGCGCCTTTGCATTGCTCTCGATCAGCGCCCTGTTTTCTTTGTTATATCCCGGATCCATTACAAGGAAAATAAGTTCAAAATTACACTGTCTGTGTCTTTGTATCTCCTGAAAAAGTTTGGCCATCAGCATCGAATCTTTGCCGCCCGAAATACAGACCGCTATTCTGTCGCCTTCCTCTATCAGTTTGTATGTTTTACAAGCCTTTGCAAAAGGTGTAAAGAGCGGCTTGTGGAATTTCTTCCTTATGCTTTCTTCTGCTTTATGCTGCCTTTCCTTGGACTCTTCGTCTTGGGCCATCGAAGCCTTAACATATCCGATATATCCGCCTTCAAGACCTAAACATATCCTGTCAGACAGATAATATTCATCGTCAAGTTCTCTGGTTTTTCTGCCGATTTCACAGTAAAAGACAAGAGTTTTATCCTTCGGAATTAAATCTATATTTTCTTTTATGATGTTTTCATCGAGGTTTAAATCAATAGCTACCGCCCCGGGAATCATGCCATACGCTCTTAATCCTTCATCCCTTATGTCTATAAGGACGTAGGAATCTTCAGGCAGTTTGACAAGATCCTCATATTTGATTTCTTTCATTTACTTTTCTGACTCCAACTCGGAATTGATGATATCCTCGCTCTCAGCCATTGCCTGAAGAGTAAGTTCTAAAAGTTTGTCGAGTTCCCAGCCCAGCTGCTCGGCTCCTCTTTCGATCACTTCTCTTGAACATCCTGCGGCAAAGCCTTTGCTCTTGTATTTCTTTTTAAGAGATTTAAGTTCCATGTCTTTGGTGCTTTTCGACGGTCTCATCAGAGCCGCTGCCCAGATAAGGCCGGTCAGTTCATCCGCCGCGAAAAGAATCTTTTCCATTTCATGTATGGGTTCGACATCAATGGTCACACCGCAGGGAACAGTGATTCCGTAGCCGTGCGAACATACCGAATGAATAATATCTTCGCTGACTCCGCCTTCTTTTAGAAGCTCGGGAGCTTTAAGGCAGTGCTCGTCGGGATAAAGTTCGAAATCAATATCGTGAAGAAGACCTACTATTCCCCAGTATTCCGCATCCGATGCATAGCCCTGTTTATCGGCAAACCATTTCATGACAGCTTCCACGGTAAGCGCATGCTGAATGTGAAACGAATCCTTGTTATATTTCTTTAAAAGTTCAAATGCTTCATCTCTTGTAATCATTTTTGCATCCTTTCGCCTATTTACCTACTATTCTTGTAGGTTATTATATAAACTATCACATTTTTCATCCTAAATCAAGAATAAACTGCAAATCCTCATAATTAGTTTTTTCAGCTGCTTATCCATAAAACACTCTTTCTAAAACGTAACTTATATAGGGCGGAATATTTATTTGCTTTTGAACATTTGTTATACTATTATCAGTAAATTTTGGGGAGAAAATTATGAAGAGAAAAATCCTGATTTGTATAATAACTATAATTACATTCTTTGCTTTTGCATGCGCAAATCCCGACCCGGATACAAAGCCCGGTCCAATGCAGAATTATCAGGCTCGGCTGGCCGGATTTGATGTTTCGGATTCAGCTGAATTAACTTATTGTGTAAAAGGATTTTTCCCCGCTGAATATGATGTATATGTCTTCAGCCAAGGGTCTTTTTATCATTATGATTACACTGAATACTGGCTCGCAAGCGATGACGGATTTGATTATTTTAATGATACAATTCCCACAGATTCCAAATATCTGATTGCACAGGGTTCAGTTCCCGAGGAAACCTGGAATACACTTAAGAAGGCATTAAAAGACAACCAAATTAATAATCTCTCCGACAACATGGATGTGAACGGCATTGACGACGGCGGAATATATGAAATAGAAGTGATTGACGGCACCAAAAGATTTTTTGCGGGCGGATATATGGCCGGACAAGGCGAAGGAGATAAGCATAAACGTTTTTATAATATACAACTCGCCTTTTCGGAAGCCATAAAAGAATGCGAAGATGCTTTGGAAAATGAAAAGGCAAACAACAATCCGATTGAGGATTCCTATAATTATATCTTTGTCGATGATCCGGAGGACGAGAACATTTTTGATTACTACTCCTCTACCGACGGTTCTCTTTTCATAAGACAGGATTTAAACACACAATCTTCTTACATAAACGATCACGGCAGATGGATTCAGATTGATATCGCAACAGGCGCATACGGTCCGAGGATTGAAAAATTTGATGTTGATGGTGACGGCGTAGAGGAATATGTAATCGCCGAATGTGAAGGAACCGGAACAGGTTTTTCCGTTTACGGGCTGATTATCTACGAGGATGACGGCAATAAAGCCACATCTTACAAATACGATTACAGTTATTTTGTCAATATGATTGATGAATCAATCGATTACAATTACAACGAAAATACACACGAACTTGAAGTACACGAAAAACTGCCGCCTTATTATGACAGAT
>JAGCVT010000095.1 GCA_017962225.1 Lachnospiraceae bacterium | reverse complement strand
ATCTGAAAAACTGTGACATAAGTATTATTTAGTGTAATCTCTGCATGATTATCTGCTTTCTACGATATTAATTATATGAGATGTAGTTTAACAAACAATGTTAATGAAGTTAACAAATTGTTATCAAAATATGAACAAATTGTGAACAAGTGGACAAACTCTAACTAAATATAGGAAAAATTATGACTTTTTCGGGACATATTGTGTAAATAAAAAATGCCGACACTTTTAAGTGCCGGCACAAATGATTCTTTTATGATATTAATTGTTCAAATTCAACTTATCCTGATAGTACTGCAAAAGTTCTGCGTTGAAAAACTTAACTATCGTATAGCTGTCCGAAGGATTTCCTTCATCGTCATAAGTAAACCAGATCATCTCAAGAGTATCGGGATCGGTCATTTGGAATGCAAAGGAATTATTCACATCATCCCAGGGTGCACACTCTCCGGTCCAAACTCCGTAATAATAATCGCTGACGCCGTCGTAAAGATCATAAGGTCTGAAAGTAACCCACATATAATCAAAATCCTGAACATTTCCGTCATCATCGGTATATTTAAGAGACATAAAATTGTCATAAGGAAATTCGATTTCAAAAGTTCTGCCATCCGTCTGATTGCTTCTGCCGTCACTGCATTCCCAGCCTGTCATCTGCCAGTCAATATTATATAAATCGCTCCAGTCGGCATTGCCGTCAAATACTTCGGCCCATGCATCACCTGTTTCGGGATCGACTACAAGAAGTTTGGGCATGCTCTCGCATTTGATATAAACAAGACCACCGTCATATTCAAGGTCATATGCCCAGTAGAAAAGGCTTAAATCGCCGTCGGTATCTTTTAGGCCGTATTGGTGAAGTATTTTACCGTTTGGATCGATTACCCTAAGAGAAGGTCCTTCATATCCGGTTGAATAGAAATTTCCGTCCTCGTCGAAATCATACGCGCCCAATCCGGTATCTGCCTGCCAGATTACTTCACCCGTATAAGGATCCAAACAATAAAGTACATAGTCAGCGATATAATAATACCCGTTATCCCTAAGGCCCACATCAGCGGTGCTGTCATACTGACCGACCATTATTTCATCGGTATCATACTTCCATAAAATATTTCCGTCTTTATCATACGCGATTAAGTGCTCATAAAAGCTGGCGTTCTCGGTAGTCTCTCTTTGAACTTCAAAACTTGAAGGCAAAACAGTATTGGTTTTAATATCCTGTCCGCCGTTATCGTCATTACCCGGATCTGTTACGTTAATATCCGTATCGGGTTTTGTAACATCCGTATCATTGTTTCCTGAAGGTTTTACGGGGTCTGCCACTGCAGTTCCGGGATCCAATGCAACAACATCGTCTCCGCCTGTTAATGTACAGCTTGCAAGCATTAATGCACTTAAAACCGCAGCTGCATAAATCATTCCTTTTTTCATATCTGCACCTCTTTTACATAAAAAACAAAGTGTCCGAAATATCAGACACTTTGTATTATATCAGAATTTTCTGAATCTTGCATATCTTTCCTCAACTATTGTATCAATACTCTTCTCATTCATCTTCTTAAGGAATTCTTTCATATGTCCTTTCATGTAGGATGAAATCGATGTAAGAGCATCTTCATCGGCCATTCCATATTCGGGAATGATGTCCTCGATTACATTGAGTTCTTTCATATCGTGAGCGGTAATTCTCATGACTTCCGCTGCTTCGGTTGAACGGCTGGAATCCTTCCAGAGAATCGATGCAAAGCCTTCGGGAGAAAGAATCGAATATGTTGCATTCTCTTCCATCCAGACTTCGTTACCGACAGCAAGTGCAAGTGCACCGCCGCTTCCGCCTTCTCCGATCATAATTGTAAGAATCGGAGTTTTCAAACCTGCCATTTCAAATAAGTTTCTCGCAATTGCTTCGCCCTGACCGTTTTCTTCGGCTTTAAGTCCGGGGTATGCACCGGATGTGTTGACGAAGGTAATAACAGGTCTGTGGAACTTTTCTGCCTGCTTCATAAGACGCAGAGCCTTTCTGTATCCTTCGGGTGAAGGCATTCCGTAATTGTGCTTTTTGCAGTCCTCGAGACTCTTACCTTTATTGACACCGATTACCGTTACAGGCTGACCGTCGAGATATCCGATACCGCCCATAATTGCTGGATCGTCTCTGAAATATCTGTCACCGTGGAATTCAATAAAATCATCAAAAATTGTATTAATATAATCTTCGGACTGAAGTCTGAAAAGCTGTCTTGCTGCACAAACCTTATCCCATACTCCGAGAGGTTTGCTCTTGGCTGCTCTCTCTTTCATGAGTTCCGTAGCATCATATCTTACATTGTCAAACTGAGGATCGAAGTTTGCGTAACCCTCTTTGGCAATATGCATTTTTACGATATTTGCCAGAACGTTTCTTAAATTATCTCTTTCAACAATCGCATCGACAAATCCGTGCTCAAGCTGGAATTCAGCTCTCTGGAAACCTTCGGGAAGTTTCTCTCCGATAGTCTGCTCTATTACTCTCGGGCCTGCGAAGCCGATAAGTGCTTTAGGCTCTGCAAGGATAATATCTCCGAGCATTGCGAACGATGCCGTTACACCGCCTGTGGTCGGATCCGTTAAAACAGAAATGTATAAAAGACCTTCGTCCGAATGTTTCTTAAGTGCGGCGCTGGTCTTAGCCATCTGCATTAATGAAACAATTCCTTCCTGCATTCTTGCACCGCCTGAGCAGCAGAAAAGAATTACAGGTAATTTTTCTTTGGTAGCTCTCTCTACGGCAAGAGTGATTCTCTCACCTACAACATGTCCCATGCTTCCCATGAGGAATCTGGAATCGATTACACCGATAACGATTTTCTCACCGCGTAATGTTGCGCTACCCACAGTAACACCTTCGGAAAGTTTGGTCTTTTCCATGGTGTCTTCGATCTTTCCTTCGTAGTCGGGAAAATTAAGCGGATTTTCGGTGCGTATTTCATCAAACCAGGCTTCAAATGAACCGTCGTCAACAACCATACGGATTCTGTTGTTGGCTCTTACCCTGAAGTAGTAATTACATTCGGGGCAGACGTACTTCATGCTCTTGGCTTCTTCTTTAAATATTTCTTTTTTGCATACCGGGCATATTATTGATTCCGGGGAAACAACAATGTCCGTTTTTTTAGCTGCTTTTTTGTTAAAATCAAATAATCCCATATTATAATCCCCTTATATTTCAAATCTTCAAGCAAAATAATTTCAGTCAGAATAAGAGTAAAATTATATAAGTAATTATGCTTCCATAAACTTGTTAAAATCTTCAAGTGTATCTATATTTACTGTCTTAAGACTTCTGTCGATTTTCTTTACAAAACCTGTAAGTGTATGGCCGGGTCCGATTTCAATGAACTCGTCCACACCGTCTTTTATCATAAGTTCGAGTGACTGCTGCCATTTAACCGATGAGGATACCTGCTTCTTTAAGAGCTCTTTGATATCGTTTTTGTCGGTTACATATTCGGCAGTTACATTGGCGATATAGGGAACCTTT
>JAGCVT010000094.1 GCA_017962225.1 Lachnospiraceae bacterium | reverse complement strand
CGGTCACAAGTATACAAAGGTAGAAATCATCTGCAAGGAAGCAAAGTTCGAAACATTAAAGACTGCAATGATGAAACTCGGTATTACCGGTATGACAGTATCCCATGTTTTAGGATGCGGCGTACAGAAAGGCAAACCGGAGTACTACAGAGGTGTACAGATCGAAGCAAACTTACTGCCTAAGATTCAGGTTGATATCGTAGTCAGTGCAGTTCCTGTAAGAGACGTAATCGAAACAGCCAAGAAAGTCCTTTATACCGGACATATCGGCGACGGCAAGATCTTTGTATATGACGTTGAAAACGTTGTAAAGGTTCGTACCGGTGAAGAAGGTTTCGACGCACTTCAGGACGTTGAATAAAAATATTTAATACTTATCGGTGTCCGGCTCCTGCGGGGGCCGGACACCTAAAAATACTTTAAAGGAAGATTAAAAAAATGTGTTCAATTATGGGTTACTGCGACGCGAGCGCAGATGAGGATGTACTAAAGAAGGGTCTGGATAAAACCGTATCAAGAGGTCCCGATGCAATGAAAATAATAGATACGGGTTACGGTCTTCTCGGATTTCAGCGTCTTTCCATCATGGGTCTGACCGAAGCCGGAATGCAGCCTTTTGAATTAGACGGAAACTACGTTGTCTGCAACGGTGAAATATACGGATTTGAAGCTTTAAGAAAAGAGCTTATCAAAAAGGGCTATACCTTCAAAAGTGATTCGGATTGTGAAATCCTTTTGCCTTTATATAAGGAATACGGCACGGAAATGTTTAAAATGCTTGATGCCGAATTTGCCCTTATTTTATACGACAAAGAAACAAATGAATATATCGCGGCGAGAGACCCTATCGGAATTCGTCCGCTTCATTACGGATATGATAAAAACGGCGTTATTCTTTTTGCTTCCGAAGCAAAGAACCTCGTCGGAATATGCGATAAGATTATGCCCTTCCCTCCCGGACATTACTACAAGAACGGTGAATTCATTCAGTATCGTGATATGACGGAAGTTAAGGAAGTGCACAGTGATTCACTCGATGTTATCTGTACAAACATTCGTGAAAAGCTTATCGCAGGTGTTGAAAAAAGACTTATCGCTGATGCCAAGGTCGGATTTCTTTTATCAGGTGGTCTGGACTCATCTCTTGTATGCGCCATCGCACAGAAGAAAAGCGATAAGCCCATCAGAACTTTTGCAATCGGTATGACCGAAGATGCTATCGATTTAAAATATGCGAAAGAAGTTGCCGACTATATCGGAAGCGACCATACGGAAGTTTACATGACTCCCGCAGATGTCCTCAATTCACTTGAAGATGTAATACATCTTTTAGGAACATTCGATATCACCACTATTCGTGCGAGCATGGGTATGTATCTTCTCTGCAAGGCAATTCACGAACAGACAGATATTCGTGTGCTTTTGACAGGTGAAATCTCCGATGAACTTTTCGGTTACAAATATACGGACTTTGCTCCGAACGCTTATGAGTTCCAGGAAGAATCCAAAAAGCGTGTCAGAGAGCTTCACATGTACGACGTGCTTCGTGCCGACAGATGTATCAGTGTAAACTCTCTCGAAGCCAGAGTTCCCTTCGGCGATCTTGATTTTGCGGAATATGTAATGTCAATCGATCCCGAACTTAAATTAAACAAATACAACAAAGGAAAATATCTCCTTCGTCACGCTTTTGAAGGCGATTATCTTCCTCACGATATTCTCTACAGAGAGAAAGCTGCATTCTCCGATGCCGTAGGCCATTCAATGGTTGACTACTTAAAGGAATATGCAGAGAAAATGTATACCGACGAAGAGTTTAAAGCTTTAAGTCAGGCGTATACACATGCGAGACCTTTTACCAAGGAATCGCTTCTTTACAGGGAAATCTTTGAGAAATACTATCCCGGCCAGGCCGAGATGATAGTAGACTTCTGGATGCCCAACAAATCCTGGAAAGGATGCAACGTCAACGATCCTTCCGCAAGAGCCCTCTCCAACTATGGCGACAGCGGAAAATAATCCTTGGCGAACATCATATAAAAATCTTCCTTAATATGAAAAAAGTTCATGTTCACGCGTGAACTTTTTTCTTTTGAAATAATTGACAAACGGGCGAAAAAAGAGTATATTTGACGGGTGAAAAGGCAATGGCGTCTTTAATGTGTAAAACATTAAGGACCCATTGTCTTCTTTTTTATGATTTTTTGGAGGATTTTTATATGGCAAATTGCGCAATTGTCGGTATCAACTGGGGCGATGAAGGGAAAGGCCGAATGGTTGACCTTCTGACCGAGGATTATGATGTTGTAGTTCGTTTTCAGGGCGGCGGTAATGCAGGTCATACCGTCATCAATGACAAAGGAAAATTCGCACTTCATCTTCTGCCCTCCGGAGTATTCAGAGACGGTGTAGTGAATATTCTCGGAAACGGTGTGGCTCTCGATCCCGAGAACCTCTTAAAAGAAATCGAAGACGTTACTTCGAAAGGTGTTGCAATTACACCCGAAAACTTAAAAATCAGCGACAGAGCTTCTCTTTTACTCCCCTGGCATCGCGAGCTGGATGAGCTTGAAGAGAATAGACTTGCTGACAAAAAATACGGTTCCACCAAACAGGGAATCGCACCTTTCTATTCAGACAAATATCAAAAGAAAACAATTCTTGCAGGCGAACTCTTTTATCCCGAAGAATTGAAGTCTCATTTGGCAGACCTTCTTGAGTGGAAAAATCTCACATTAACAAAAGTATACGGAGCTGATCCTTTTACGATGGAAGACCTTGAAAAATGGCTCGCCGATTACTGTGAAAGAATCAAACCTTTTGTTGCTGACACAGGTCTTTTCTTAAAGAATGCTCATAAAGAAGGCAAGCAGATTTTATTTGAAGCACAGCTTGGCTCACTTCGTGATCTTGATTACGGTATCTATCCTTACACCACTTCTTCAAATACAACCGCAGCATTCGCCCCCATCGGTTCGGGTTATGCTGCAGCAAAGATCGATGAAGTTATCGGTGTTGTAAAAGCTTATTCAACATGTGTAGGCGAAGGACCTTTCGTATGCGAAATGTTCGGTGACGATGCTGAGGAACTTAGAAAAGCAGGCTTTGAATACGGTGCAAAGACAGGCCGTCCAAGAAGGGTCGGACCCATCGACATCGTTGCTACAAAGTACGGTGTTGAAGTTCAGGCCGCTACACAGATTGCACTTACCAAACTTGACGTACTTTCATACATGGATGAAATTCCTGTATGTACAAAATATATCGTAGACGGAAAAGAAACAGATCGTTTCCCTTTCCCTATGGCGCTAACGCAAGCAAAGCCCGTTATCAAAACATTCAAGGGCTGGAAATGTGATATTTCCGGTGTGAGAAAGTGGGAAGATCTTCCTGAAGAAGCTAAGGAATACGTCCTCTTCATCGAGAAAGAAATCGAATGTCCCATCAAATATGTTTCTGTAGGTGCAGAGCGTGAAAGCATCATTGTGAGGTAAAAATGAACGATAAGATTTTAGTCCTCGATTTCGGCGGACAGTACAATCAGCTTATCGCACGCCGTGTCAGAGAACATCATGTATATTCGGAGATTAAGCCCTACAACAAAATCTCCGTAGAAGAAATTAAAAATGCGGGCTACAGCGGAATTATTTTTACCGGCGGCCCCAACAGCGTATACGATGAAAAATCACCGCACTACGATCCGACTCTTTTAGACGCAGGCATTCCTATTTTAGGCATCTGCTACGGTGACCAGCTCATGGCTTACATGGCAGGTGGAAAAGTTGAAAGTGCAGAGAATTCGAGCGAATACGGCAAAACAATGGTGACTTTCGAAGAGAATATTCTTTTTAAGGATATTCCCGAAATGAGCATCTGCTGGATGAGCCATACGGATTTCGTAAGCGGACTTCCCGAAGGCTTTAAAAGAATCGGTTATACCGACAAATGTCCCAATGCCGCAATGTGCGATGAAACAAGAAAACTTTACGGAGTTCAGTTCCATCCCGAAGTTACACATACAGAATACGGCAAACAGGTTTTATACAATTTCCTTTTCCATGTTTGTAACTGTTCTGCAGACTGGCAGATGGAAAGCTTCGCAAAGAGCTGCATAGAAAAATACCGTGAGGAATTAAAAGACAAGAAAGTATTGCTTGCTCTTTCCGGCGGTGTTGATTCATCGGTTGTTGCTCTCCTTTTACACAATGCAATCGGAAGCAACTTAACATGTGTATTCGTCGATCACGGATTGTTAAGAAAGAATGAAGCAGATTTTGTTGAACAGACCTTCAAAGGCAAATTCGGGCTTAACTTAATAAGAGTAAACGCGCAGGAGAGATTTTTATCAAGACTTGCAGGTGTTTCCGATCCCGAGACAAAAAGAAAAATAATCGGCGAAGAATTTATCCGTGTATTTGAAGATGAAGCAAAGAAACTCGGCAAGATAAATGTGCTCGCACAGGGTACGATTTATCCCGATGTTATCGAAAGCGGAAAAGGTGATTCGGCTGTAATTAAGAGCCATCACAATGTAGGCGGACTTCCCGATATCATATCATTTGAATCAATTGCCGAACCTTTGAGAGACCTCTTTAAAGACGAAGTCAGAGAAGTCGGCGCAAAGCTTGGCATACCCAAAGAACTCGTCTGGAGACAGCCTTTCCCGGGTCCCGGACTTGCAGTAAGAATCATCGGCGATATCACGAAAGATAAGGTTGCAATGCTTCAGGATGCGGATGCGATTTTCAGAGAAGAAATCGCAAATGCAAATCTTGAAAAAGACACCAACCAGTACTTTGCAGTATTAACCGATGTTCATTCCGTAGGTGTTATGGGTGATGCCAGAACATACGGCGTAACAATTGCTCTTCGTGCCGTAACTACCGATGACTTTATGACGGCTGACTGGACCAGACTTCCTTATGAAGTACTTGCAAAGGCAAGCAACAGGATCACCAACGAAGTCAAGGGAGTATCCAGAGTCGTTTACGACATCACTTCCAAGCCGCCTGCAACGGTTGAGTGGGAGTAAGGATTAACGGAGAAAAATTATGTGCGGAATAGTTGGATATACAGGAGTTCAGGGCGCTTCGCCCATACTCCTTGAAGGTCTTAAAAAACTTGAATACAGAGGATATGATTCGGCAGGAATCGCTTTGGTAAACGACGGAACAATTTCCATTGCAAAAGTTACAGGCAGAATCGCAAATCTCTGTGAAAAAACAAACGACGGTAAAGATTATCCCGGTACTACCGGAATCGGTCATACCAGATGGGCAACCCACGGTGCACCCAGTGATACCAATGCTCATCCTCATATGAGTAACGACGGAAGATTTGCCATCGTTCACAACGGTATCATCGAAAACTATATGTCACTCCACGATGAACTTACCGCAAAAGGTTATCATTTCGAAAGTGAAACCGATACTGAAGTAATCGTTCACCTCTTAGAGATGTACTATAAAGGGGACATCAGAAAAGCAGTTATCAAAACCAGCGCAAGACTTCAGGGTTCATATGCATTGGGCGTTATCTGTGCGGACGATCCCGACAAGCTCTATGTTGCAAGAGAAGCTTCTCCCCTTATTTTAGGAGTGGGCGTGGGCGAAAACTTCTTCGCATCGGATGTTACTGCTTTGGTTTCATACACAAGAAACGCCATATATCTTGAGGACGGAGAATTCGCTGAAATCTCTCCCGAAGAGATTAAAGTATTCGATGTTGCACTCCAGCCTGTAAACAAAAAAATCTCAAGAATCGTCTGGGATATTCAGGCAGCCGAAAAAGGCGGATATGAGCATTTCATGCTAAAAGAAATCATGGAACAGCCCCGTGCTTTTAAGGCAACGATTGCACCGAGAATCAAAGAAGGCGAAATCGTACTTGATGAAACCGATCTTTCAAAAGAATATCTTGAAAGCGTAAACAAGATTGTTATTACCGCATGCGGTTCTGCATATTACGCAGGCTGTGCCGCAAAATACACCATCGAAAAACTCTGCAGGGTTCCCGTTATCACGGAGCTTGCAAGTGAACTTAGATATGCTGATCCCTTAATTGATGAGCACACACTTTTAATAGTGCTTTCGCAGTCAGGCGAGACAGCCGATACGATTGCAGCGATGAAGGAATGCAAAAGCCGCGGTGCAAAAACAATCGCAATAGTAAATGTTGTTGGAAGTACAATTGCAAAACTTGCAGACCATGCACTTTATACATGGGCAGGTCCCGAAATTGCGGTTGCAACCACGAAGGGATACACCACACAGCTTGCTGTTTTATATCTCTTCTCTCTTTACACAGCAAAGAAAATCGGCAGCATAAGCGACGAGGAATTCAACCGTCTCCTCACAGCACTTAAAGCACTTCCGAAGAAGATACAGGAAACCATTGATACCAACTCAAAAATCCACCAGCTTGCCATAAAATATTACGACAACAAATCAATGTTCTTCATCGGAAGAAATACCGACTATGCAATAGCCCTCGAGGGTGCGCTTAAGATGAAAGAGATTTCTTACATTCACGCCGAGTCCTATGCGGCAGGAGAACTTAAGCACGGAACAATAGCACTGATCGAGGAACACAGACCTGTAGTAGCCCTTTGTTACAACGAAAAAATAATGGAAAAAACATTAAGCAATATCGTTGAAGTAAAGGCACGTGGCGCAGACGTGCTGGCTCTTACCTACAAAGGAAATCATCAGATTGTATCAGTTGCCAATGATGTAATCTACGTTCCCAAGGTCGACACACTTTTCTCGGCCGCAGTGGAAATTATACCGCTTCAGATGCTTGCATATTATGTTGCAAAGTTAAACGAATGCGATATCGACAAACCAAAAAATCTTGCCAAATCAGTTACCGTTGAATAAGGCAAAAGAGAACTTGAATAAATACTAAACATTAATGTGAGGAGGTTTCGAATGACAAAGTATATTTTTGTAACCGGAGGCGTTGTATCGGGTCTTGGAAAAGGAATTACAGCAGCATCACTCGGCAGACTTTTAAAATCACGCGGACTTAAAGTAGCCGCTCAGAAACTCGACCCCTACATTAATGTAGACCCCGGCACAATGAGCCCTTATCAGCACGGCGAAGTTTACGTTACCGAAGACGGCGCCGAAACCGATTTGGACCTCGGTCATTACGAGCGTTTCATTGATGAAGACTTAAACAAATATTCGAACCTTACCACAGGAAAGGTTTACTGGAATGTACTTAACAAAGAAAGACGCGGAGAATATCTCGGCTCTACCGTACAGGTAATTCCTCATATCACAAACGAGATAAAGGAATTCGTTTACCGTGTCGGCAAAAAGACAAACGCCGATGTCGTAATCACTGAAATCGGCGGTACCATCGGTGATATCGAATCACAGCCTTTCATTGAAGCCGTACGTCAGATTTCGCTCGAAGTAGGCAGAGAAAACTCGCTCTTTATCCATGTAACCTTAGTACCCTTCTTACACGGTTCGGACGAGCATAAAAGTAAACCCACGCAGCACTCCGTAAAAGAGCTGCAGGGAATGGGCGTAAACCCCAACATCATTGTTTTACGATGTGACGAGCCGCTTGAAGAATCGATCTTTAAAAAGATTTCACTCTTCTGCAACGTAAAGCCCGACTGTGTAATTGAGAACATTACTCTTCCTATACTTTACGAAGCACCTCTGATGCTTGAAAAATCCAACTTCTCTTCGGTAGTCTGCAGAGAACTCGGAATCGAGGCAAAAGAAGCAGATCTCGACGAATGGAAAAAGATGGTTGAAAGTATTGAATCAAGAACCGAGTGCATCAACATCGGTCTCGTAGGAAAATATGTAGGTCTTCACGATGCTTACCTTTCCGTAGCTGAAGCTTTAAGACATGCAGGATATTTCCATAATACACATATAAACATTGAGTGGATTGATTCGGAAGAACTCGAAAAAAGCGATATCGATGCCAAACTCTCACATCTTGACGGAATCATAGTTCCCGGCGGTTTCGGTCAGAGAGGTATCGAAGGTATGATTCTCGCAGCAAAATATGCTAGAGAACATCATCTTCCTTATTTCGGAATCTGTCTCGGTATGCAGATTGCGGTTATCGAATACGCAAGAAACGTAGCAGGTATTGCTAATGCAAACTCAGGCGAATTCGATGAGCAGTGTCCCGACAAGGTTATCGATTTTATGCCCGGTCAGAGCGATGATATCGACAAGGGCGGCACATTAAGACTCGGTGCTTATCCCTGCGTAATATCCGAAGGCACAAAGATGGAAGAATGCTACGGTGCAAAGGAAATAAGCGAGCGTCACAGACACCGCTATGAATACAACAACGACTACCGCGAAGTACTGTCAAATGCAGGTCTTACAATCGGCGGTATGTCACCCGACGGAAACCTCGTTGAAACAGTTGAAATTACCGACGAAGATTTCTATCTCGGCGTACAGTTCCATCCTGAATTTAAGAGCCGTCCCAACAGACCTCATCCTTTGTTCAAGGGATTTATCAGCGCGGCACTTAAGCACTATAAAGGAAATCAGATGAATTTTTAATCGGAGTTAATCATGAGCATACATGAGGAATGCGGGGTTTTCGGAATCTACTCTCCCAACCCCTGCAATCTTGCCACACTTTCATATTACGGTTTGTTTGCACTTCAGCACAGAGGTCAGGAAAGCTGCGGTATCGTTGTAAACGATGACGGCGTTTTCACATCCCACAAGGATATGGGCCTTGTCAGCGAAGTTTTCAGCGAAGACGTACTTAATTCCTTTCCTGATGCCACAATGGCCGTAGCACACACAAGATACGGCACAACAGGCGGTACAAACCGAAGCAACTGCCAGCCCATCGAGGTTAATCACCAGAAAGGCCGCATGGCACTTGCACATAACGGCAACCTTTCAAATGCAGCAACACTTAGAAACACACTTGAGCTTTCAGGTGCGATTTTCCATACAACAAGCGATACCGAAATCATCGCTTATATCATCACAAGAGAAAGACTTCTCACAGGGTCAATCGAAGACGCACTATCTCAGGCTATGTATTCCTTGGACGGTGCGTATTCGCTCGTTTTGATGTCTCCGCAGAAACTCATCTGTGCAAGAGACCCTTATGGTTTCAGACCTCTCTGTTACGGCAAAACTCCAGACGGACTTTATGTAATAGCTTCCGAAAGCTGCGCATTAAAAGCAGTCGGCGCAGAATTTGTAAGAGACGTTGAACCCGGAGAAATCATCATTTTCTCAAAGAACGGTATCGTTTCAAAGAAAGAACACTGTGAAAGGAAACCCAGGAAACTGTGTATCTTCGAATACATTTATTTTGCACGTCACGATTCGGTTATCGACGGCATATCGGTTCATACGGCAAGACTTAATGCAGGCGCGGTACTTGCAAAAGCACATCCCGCAGATGCGGATCTTGTAATCGGCGTTCCCGATTCAGGCCTTGATGCGGCACTCGGATACTCTAGGGAATCAGGCATTCCTTACGAAATCGGACTTATCAAAAATAACTACATCGGAAGAACATTTATCGCTCCCGGCAAACGTCTTGATAAAGTTAAAATCAAACTTTCCGCCATCGAAGACGTGGTTCGCGGAAAGCGCATAGTTTTAATAGACGACTCAATCGTTCGAGGAACGACAAGCGGACGTATAGTAAACATGCTAAAAGAAGCAGGTGCCAAGGAAGTACACATGAGAATATCCTCACCTCCATTCCTTCATCCCTGCTACTACGGCACAGACATCGATTCCGAAGAAAATTTAATTGCATGCCATCACAGCATAGATGAAATTGCAAAAATTATCGGAGCCGATTCGCTCGGTTTCTTACCTGTAGAAGAACTCGGAGCACTCTGCGGAAACACTGAATACTGCAGCGCATGCTTCTCAGGAGAATATCCTACAGCGATTCCTACAGACACAAGAAAAGACAGATTTGAGAAAAGAATTTCTGAAATATAATTAATACTTTTATGAGGAATAAAGAATGTTAACCTCGAAAGATTACAACAGAAAAATAATACTTGAAGACGGCGTTGAATACTATGGATATGCCTTTGGTGACACTGAAGACAAGTTATGCGAAATAGTATTCAATACTTCCATGGTCGGTTATCAGGAAATCATTTCCGATCCTTCATACACCTACCAGGCTGTAGTTATGACTTACCCTTTAATCGGTAACTACGGAATGGCTTCGGAGGACTATGAAACGGTAATACCTACCATCGGCGGACTTATCGTCAGAGAAATAAACGACGAGCCTTCAAACTTCAGAAGTGAAAGAAGTGTCGACGAAGTTTTAAAGGCATTTAAAATCCCCGGAATTTACGGAGTTGATACAAGAAAAATTACACGTTCGATCAGAGACTTAGGAAGCAGAAAAGTTCTCATTACAAACATGAGCACATCGCTTGAAGAAGGTCTTGAAATCATAAAAAATAACGAAATCCCGAAGGATGCGGTTTCCAAAGTAAGCTGTAAGGAAATCATCTCCTATCCGGGAAATAATTCCATGTCTTCACATCCTAAAAAGAACTTAAATGTCGTTGCCATCGACTGCGGTATGAAGCAGAATATCGTGCGTTCACTCACAGGCAGAGGATGCAATGTAATTAAGGTTCCCTGGAATACAACCGCAGAAGATATCATAAGACTTAATCCCGACGGCGTGTTTATTTCAAACGGCCCCGGAGATCCCACGGATGTTGTTGAAACCATTGAGACGATTAAGAAGCTAATCGGCAAATATCCTATATTCGGTATCTGCCTCGGACATCAGATAATCTCTCTTGCAAGCGGTGCGAAAACATACAAATTAAAATTCGGTCACCGCGGCGGAAACCATCCTGTAAGAAACCTTAAAACAGGCAGGATTGAAATCACTTCACAGAACCATTCCTATGCAGTTGATAATGACAGCATAAAAGATACGGGTCTTGAAATCACACATATAAATTTACTTGATAACACAATTGAAGGTGTGTCCAATAAATCGGACAGATTGTTTTCGGTACAGTATCATCCCGAAAGCGCTCCCGGTCCGCAGGACAGCTCATATTTGTTTGACGAATTTATTGATTTAATGCACGAATCACATTAATTAGAGGATAATAAAATGTCCAAGAGAACTGATATTAAAAAAGTACTTGTCATAGGTTCCGGCCCGATTGTAATCGGTCAGGCAGCGGAATTTGACTACGCGGGAACCCAGGCCTGCCTTGCATTAAAGGAAGAAGGCTATGAGGTTGTTCTTTGCAACTCAAACCCTGCGACAATCATGACCGATACCGCCATCGCGGATAAGGTTTACATGGAGCCGCTGACACTTGAGTACATTGCCAAAATAATCAGATACGAACGTCCCGATGCAATACTTCCCGGTATCGGCGGACAGACAGGTTTAAACCTTGCAATGCAGCTTGAAAAAAAAGGCATTTTACATGAATGCCGCTGCGAGCTTTTGGGAACAAAAAGCAAGAGTATCGAGCGTGCCGAAGACAGAGAATTATTCAAGGAACTATGCGAAGAATTAGGTGAGCCCGTACTTCCTTCAGATATAGCTTCCACCATAGAAGAAGGCCTTAAAGTAATTGAAAAAATCGGCTATCCCGTTGTTCTTCGTCCTGCATTTACACTCGGCGGAACAGGCGGCGGTTTTGCAGAGAATGAAGAAGAATATCTTCCTCTCATGAAGAATGCGCTTGAGCTTTCGCCCGTAAAACAGGTACTGATTGAAAAGAGTATCAAAGGCTTTAAGGAAATCGAATACGAAGTAATGCGTGACTCAAACGACACAGCAATTACTATCTGTAACATGGAAAACCTTGACCCTGTCGGCATTCACACAGGTGATTCGATTGTTGTATGTCCTTCACAGACATTGACCAACAAAGAGTATCACATGCTTCGTGACAGTGCTTTAAAGATTATCAGAGCACTTGAAATCGAAGGCGGATGCAATGTACAGTTTGCGCTTGATCCCGCTTCTTTTCAGTACTACTTAATCGAGGTTAACCCCAGAGTATCACGTTCTTCCGCTCTCGCATCCAAAGCCAGCGGTTATCCTATTGCCAGAGTATCCGCTAAGATCGGTATAGGCATGACACTCGATGAAATTCAGATAGCAAACACACCCGCATCTTTCGAACCGACACTCGACTATGTCGTTACAAAGATGCCTCGTTTCCCGTTTGATAAATTTACCGATGCAAACAATTCGCTCTCCACTCAGATGAAGGCAACAGGTGAAGTAATGAGCATCGGCAGAACCTTTGAAGAGAGCCTCTTAAAAGCAGTTCGTTCACTTGAAATCGGTCACTTCCATCTTCATTCGCCTAAGTTTGATTTTACGAGCGATGAGGAACTTTATTCATACATCAAAATCGGCACCGATGACAGAATTTATGCCATCGCAGAGCTTTTAAGAAGAAACTCGGATGTGGATAAGATCAACGAAATCACAGCCATCGATCTTTTCTTCTTAAGAAAAATAAAGCTTATCATGGATGCCGAGAAAGAACTTGCTAAAAACATAAGCGATATCGACATTTTAAGAAGTGCCAAGAAGATGGGCTTTTCGGATAAGGAAATCGGAATTCTCTGGAATAAATCCGAAAAAGAAATCTTTGATTTAAGACATGCCAACAAGATTGTTCCGGTGTACAAAATGATCGACACCTGCGCATCGGAATTTGACAGCTACATACCGTATTTCTACTCAACCTACGAGGAAGAAAACGAGTCCGTTATATCGGACAGAAAGAAAGTCATCGTGCTCGGTTCCGGACCTATCAGAATCGGCCAGGGCGTTGAATTCGACTACTCTACCGTTCATGCGGTAATGACCATAAAATCAGCAGGATACGAAGCTATAATCATTAACAACAATCCCGAAACCGTATCCACCGATTACACATGTTCGGACAAGCTTTATTTCGAGCCTCTCTGCATCGAAGATGTTATGAACATCATCGAACTTGAAAAACCCGAAGGCGTTATCGCAACACTCGGCGGACAGACAGCTATCAACCTTGCGGATCCTCTTGCAGAGCGCGGTGTAAACATCATCGGTACAGGCTGTGAGGCAATAGATAAGGCTGAAGACAGAGATCTGTTCGAGCATCTTTTAAAAGAACTCGGTATACCCCAGCCTAAGGGATGTGCGGTAACAAGCATCGAAGCAGGTATTAAGGCAGCTTCCGAAATCGGTTATCCCGTACTTGTAAGACCTTCGTTCGTACTCGGCGGACGTGCAATGCAGATTGTCGCTAAGGAAGAAGAACTTATAAGATACTTAAAAACAGCCGTTGAAATCGACGAAGACAAGCCTGTTCTCGTAGACAGATATATCCGCGGAAAAGAAGTCGAAGTCGATGCTGTTTGTGACGGTACGGACGTATTCGTTCCCGGCATCATGGAACTCGTTGAGAGAACCGGTGTACATTCGGGCGACTCAATCAGCGTATATCCTTCTTACAGCCTCTCTGAAAAGGTTAAGAGCACAATCCTTGATTACGCCAAGAGACTCGGTCTCGGCATCGGAATCATCGGTCTTTACAACATACAATTCATCGTTGATCCTAACGACGAAGTTTATATCATCGAGGTTAACCCCCGTTCTTCAAGAACGGTTCCTTTCCTTTCGAAAGCCACAGGTTACTGCCTCGCAGATATCGCAACCTTCGTCAGCCTCGGCAAGTCCTTAAAAGAACAGGGAATCACAGAGATTTATCCTAAGGAAAAATCACGTTACTACGTAAAGGTTCCCGCATTCTCATTCTCGAAGCTTCGCGGTATGGATTCATATCTTTCACCTGAGATGAAGTCAACGGGTGAAGCAATCGGATATGATAAAAAGCTTCACCGTGCAATGTACAAAGCAATGATTGCATCGGGACTTAAGCTTAAAAACTACGGAACCGTTTTAGTCAGCGTAGCGGACGAAGACAAGGAAGAAACCCTTCCGCTGGTTGAAAGATTTTACAACATGGGCTTTAACATCGAAGCCACCACCGTTACCGGTGAGTTTTTAAGAGATCACGGTGTAAAGACAAGAATACTTCACAAGCCCTCAGAAGGCAGCAACGAAATACTTGATGCCATCAACTCGGACTATGTGAGCTACATCATAAACACACGTGCCGTTTTATCGGGCAACCACTACGGCGACGGTGTTGCAATAAGACTTAAAGCAACTCAGAACAACATTACAATGCTCACCTCTCTCGATACCGTAAGAATGCTTCTTGACGTATTAGAAGAAGTAACAATGGGCATCTCAACAATAGATGCGGAATAAGTGATTTAGGGGAAATACTTAAAGGAGGAATGGAAAATGCACTTTACAAAAATGCACGGTCTCGGAAACGACTACTTATACGTATTCGGTGAAGTACCGGAAAATATAGAAGAATTATCAATCAGAATGTCCGACAGGCATTTCGGCGCAGGATCTGACGGAATGATTTACATCTCACCTTCCGACAAGGCTGATTTTCAGATGCGTATTTTTAACGCTGACGGAAGCGAAGCAAAAATGTGCGGTAATGGTGTAAGATGTGTCGGAAAGTATGTGTACGATAAAGGGTACACCGACAAAACGAATCTTAAAATCGATACAATGTCCGGTATTAAATATCTGACTCTCGAAACAATGGCGGGAAGCGTTGTAAGCGTTTCCGTAGATATGGGCAAGGGCGAGGATAAAGGTGATTTAAACTTAACCATTCCCAACACAGTCAACAACTATTCAAACATTGCCATGAATTTGCAGAAGACCGAATTGCCTTTCGGTTCAAAGAGTTTTGATTTAAATACCGATTCATTAAATGTTATCTGCAAGAGTGTTTCAACAGGCAACCCTCATGCGATTATATTCGTAAAAGACGCAGAAAACGCACCCTTAACAACACTCGGTCCCGTGATTGAACATCACGAAGCATTTCCCGACGGCGTAAATGTTGAATTCGTTGAAGTACTTTCAAGAAACGAACTTCGCATGCGCGTTTGGGAGCGAGGAAGCGGCATTACCATGGCATGTGGTACCGGCGCATGTGCATCAGCTTTTGCCGCAGTAAAAAATAAATACTGCGATTATGATACTCCAATCCACATCATCCTTGACGGAGGAGTGCTTACAATAAGCATTTCCTCCGATGAGGAAATTACCATGCAGGGTCCTGCAACATTTGTTTACGAAGGCGATATAAAATTATATTCAAATCAATAAAAAAAAACGAAGGTGATTAAAATGATTACACCCAACATGCATTATGCAGACTTAAAAGACTCATATCTCTTTTATAATATTTCTTTAAAAACAAAGAAATATCTCGAAGACAATCCTGATAAAAAACTACTTCGTCTCGGCATCGGCGATGTATCGCTTCCTCTCTGCGATGAAGTAATCAAAGCTCTTCATTCTGCTGTAGACGATCAGAGCTGCAAGGAAAACTTCCACGGATATATGCCTGAAGCAGGCGCTCCTTTTTTAAGAAGTGCTATCGCAAATTATTACAAGAGAAGAAATGTGAATCTTTCTGATGACGAAGTATTTGTATCAAGCGGTGCATCGGATGAACTCGGCGATATCCTCGATTTGTTTGACCGCTCATCTTCGGCTCTTGTAATCGAACCCGCATATCCCGCATATGTGGATGCAAACGTAATGGCAGGAAGAAAGATAGTTCATCTTTCATCTTCAAAGGAAGACGGCTTCCTTCCTCTTCCGAATGACGATACTCTGGCAGATATTATTTATCTTTGCTCACCCAACAACCCTACCGGTGCAGTATTTGACCGTGAGAAGCTCGAGAAGTGGGTAAATTTCGCAAATAAGAACGGCAGTGTCATTATATTCGACGCAGCATATGAAGCCTTCATAGAGGACGATTCCCTACCTCGCAGCATATTTGAAATCGAAGGTGCAAGAACATGTGCAATCGAAATATGCTCTTTCTCAAAAACAGCAGGCTTTACAGGCACAAGATTAGGCTACACGGTAATACCCAAAGACCTTGAACGAAAAGGTATGAATTTCAACGCTATGTGGCTTAGAAACCGTACAACAAAAACAAACGGCGTTTCCTACATCATCCAGAAAGGCGGCGCAGCGGTATTTACCGAAGAAGGCTTAAAGCAGATTCATGCAAACATTAATATCTACAAGAATAATGCAAAGATTCTGATGGAAGTTCTTGATAAATTAGGTATCTGGTATTGCGGCGGAAAGAACTCTCCGTACATCTGGATGAAATGTCCCGCTGGGCTGGGAAGCTGGGAATTCTTCGATCTGCTTCTTAACAAAATCCAGGTAGTCGGAACCCCCGGCGAAGGATTCGGAGCATGCGGTGAAGGATACTTCAGATTTTCAATGTTCGGAAGTCTTGAAGACACAACCGAAGCTGCTAAGAGATTATACGAATTACTTAAATAAAAAATAAAACCGGGCATCGAAAGATGTCCGGTTTTTTAATGCTCTATTTTAAATTATTTAGCTGCGTTCTTAAAAGCTGCAAGCAGATCAGCGTACTCTTCGTATGCAGGAATTTCAGGGAAGTCTGCTTTAATCTTCTCTGTTGATCTGAATAAGAAACCTGCTTTTGAAGCCTGAATCATAGCGAGGTCGTTAAAGCTGTCGCCTGTAGCGATTGTATCAAATCCGCAGCTCTGTAATGCTTTTACGGTCGTTAATTTGGACTTGTCACAACGCATTGTGTAGCCTGTAATCATACCGTCTTCGCCTACAACGAGTTTGTTGCAGAAAAGTGTGGGCATACCGAGTTTTTTCATAAGAGGCTTTGCAAACTGCTCAAAAGTATCACTGATGATAATGGTCTGCATATTATCTCTAAGTTCATCTAAAAACTCCTTGGCGCCGTCTAAAGGATTAATCTTTTCGATAGTATCCTGAATCTCCTTAAGGCCCAAGCCGTGCTCCTTAAGAATAGCCAGTCTGTATTTCATAAGCTTATCGTAATCAGGCTCGTCTCTTGTAGTGATTTTAAGTTCGTCGATTCCGCTTGCCTTTGAAAAAGCAATCCATATTTCAGGCACCAGTACACCTTCAAGATCGAGACATGCAACGTTCATTCCCATTTGTATTTTCTCCTTGTAATTTAAATCCACGTGCTATTTTATACAAATTTCCCTTATTTTTCAAGTATTCAGGCACTCTAATCCGTGGATTCTTCGTCTTTTTTCTCAATCTTTTCCATAATGTACATCTTGGTGGAGAAATCCTGCGCATAACGGACGTTTTCGTTATAGCCCGTACCCGCAAAATCCTGGCAGAGCCTTACTCCCGCGGTGCAAAGAAGCTTTCCGTTTGCCACGTAATTCTCCTTTTCGCTCGGAAGCTTAACCTTCTTCGCAATTATGTCTAAAAGAAGTGAATTCTGTTTTAAATGAATCGGTGAAATCATGTTTACCAAATCGCCGAAATCCCTTATATCGTATTCAAGTTCCTTGTTTACGAAGAGGTAATCCGAGGTATCTTCAAGACCCTTGGGATGATAAATCGTATTCTGCGTATTCGGAAGTGCGAGCTTTTTAAGCATCATTCCCACAGCCACGCTTTTATCCTTTGAAACAACCGTCCATTCGCTTAAATTACCGATGCCCGAAGGATTTGACAAAGCACTTGTAGCAGACGAAGGAAGAGCCTTTGCAGGACCTTTTCCGCCACGGTAAAAATCACCAAACTGCACCACGCTTCTGTATGCCTTGTAGAGTGCGATTTCTTTCTTTATCTCATCGATTTCTTCCTTGGGAAAATCATTTAAATTACATTCATATCCAGAGCACCCGAACGAAGCAATCGCAGCCCTGGTTTTCATCGGAGTTTTTCTTAAGGTCTGATGGTTAGGGCTCGCTGAAACATGCGCACCTATCGTATTTAAAGGATAGCCGTAGCTTAAGCCTTCCTGGATTTCGCTCCTGCAGATAGGATCGGTATTATCCGACGCCCAGATTTGAGGAAAGTAACAAAGAATTCCAAGATCAAATCTGTTGCCGCCCGAAGAACATCCTTCGAATAAAATCTTCGGGAAACGTTTAGTCAGTTCATCCAGTATTTCATATAAACCAATCACATATCTGTGAGCCACTTCGCCCATAAAAGAAGCAGGCATTCCCTGTGAATACACATCGGATAATATTCTGTTCATGTCCCATTTAACGTACTCGATATTCGCCGATGAGAATACGTTTGAAAGTGCTTCTAAAAGATATTCTCTGACTTCCTTTTTCGTCAAATCAAGCATTCTCTGATGACGTCCCTCGGAGTGCGGAGTGTCAGGATTGGCGAGACACCAGTCAGGATGGGCTTCGTAGAGTTTGCTCTTAACATTAACCATTTCAGGCTCTACCCAGAGTCCGAATTTAAGTCCTAAGTTATTTATCTTTTTGCAGAGACCGTCGAGCCCGTGAGGAATCTTTTTCGCATATACGGTCCAGTCGCCGAGTGATTTGGTATCATCGTCTCTTTCACCAAACCATCCGTCATCCATTACAAAAAGTTCTATGCCGACTTCGGCACCTTTTTTCGCCAGTTTTACGAGCTTGCTTTCATCAAAATTAAAATATGCTGCTTCCCAGCTGTTCAAAAGAACAGGTCTCTCTTTCTTCTTCCATTCGCCGCGGACTATGTTTTCTCTGACGAACTCATGGAGGCGGTTGCTTAAAAGATTAAAGCCCTTGTCCGAGTAGCACATGATTGCTTCAGGCGCTTCGAAAACTTCGCCCTTTTTAACCGTATATAAAAATCCCTCATCGTTGATACCCGACTGAATACGGACCTTTCCGAACGAATTCGCATCGGTAATTTCCATGTGGTTTCCGCTATAAACTAAGTTAAATCCGAAGCACTCTCCGACATCCTCGGTAGTCTCTTCTTTTGCAATCATAAAGAAAGGATTTGCGCGGCTCGAGCTCGTACCTGTATTGCTTCGGCTAACATGCATACCCTGTGAAATATGCGTTCTGTAGCTCTGCATTTCTCTTGCCCATGCTCCCGCAAAGAATATGCCGTCGTAGTCCGATTCGTTCATATCAAGCTGGAGACTTAAAAGCCTTTCAAGCTTTATTTCTTCCTCGCCTTCGTTGATCAAATCGGCATATCTTGCAATGACATCCTTGTCTTCGTAGACAACGTAATATAATAAAAGTTTTACGCCGTAACTTTTATCTTTAAGCGTGATAATAAGAGTCTCGTTATTCTCGTTTTCATCATATGAACCCGGCAGAGTCTTTCTCTCTTCTCTGCCCTTTTTTATCTCATGACTTTCATAGATAAAATCACTTGTTCTGCTGCCGTCATGATGTACTATGCCAACAAAAGGAGAACGCAAATCTCCCTTGCCCGTTGAAGATATCTCAAAGCATGTATCCTCGGGCGAAAATGACTGATGATCTTCGTCATACGAAATAACATTTCCGGGTGCGAATTCACGCTTAGGTTTGATTACTTCAAACTCTTTTAAATCGTCCGAAAAATCAATGCGCGCACCATAATAAAGATGCTCCAGGTGACCTGTCGCAAGAGTATCAAATGCATATGTTGTGTTTTTTGTCTGAAGTACAAATCTTCCGTCTTTTGTAAGTATCATACTGTTTTCCTTTTCCGGAGCCGGGCTCCGTTGTCTTTTAAATTTTTTTAAACTTCGGAT
>JAGCVT010000093.1 GCA_017962225.1 Lachnospiraceae bacterium | reverse complement strand
GGTTTCTTTGGCAAGAACATCAAACTTTTCAATCATCTTTTCATCGTAATTGCCTGTGCTCATATCGATGGGGAACATACCTGAAGCATCGCCCACACCGAGTACTTTCTTTCCTGTCAGTTTCCAGTGAACAAAGCCTGCTAGTGTTGTAAAGAAATCGATGTCTTTTACGTGCTCTTCTTTGTTTAACATTGCCTGATAAAGATGTGAAATGCTCCATCTCTGAGGAATGTTGTAATTAAATTCTTTTGTAAGGATTTCTGCAGCTTCTCCGGTGATTGTGTTTCTCCATGTTCTGAAAGGAACAAGGAGTTTGTCGGATGAATCAAATGCAAGATATCCGTGCATCATTGCGGAGATACCGATGCCTGCAAATGATGTAACTGCGATGCCGTATTTTTCTTTTATGTCTTTTACGAGATCTGAATAGCAGGCCTTTAATCCTGCGAAAATTTCTTCTTCCGAATAGGTCCAGATACCGTCTTTTAAGCTGTTTTCCCAGCCGAATCCGCCGATTGCAAGTACTTCGCCTGCTTCATCACATGCTACAGCCTTGATTCTCGTTGAACCGAATTCGATTCCAAGATAAGCTTTCCCTGCTTCAATTAATTCTTTTGCTCCCATAATTAACCTCCGTTTATGTGAAATTTAATATACTATCATGTCTCTGCCGTTCTGTTTTCCGAGGTAAAGTTTCTCGTCGGCATCTTTTATGTTGTCTTCAAATGATTTCGAATAATCGTACTCTGTGAGACCGTAAGTCATTTTTACTCTCACTTCTTCTTTGCCGTGGTTAAGTTTTAAGTCTTTTACGGTGTCTCTTATGTGCGAGAGTTTAATATATGCATCGTCGCCGTTTAAATCTGCGAAAACAATGAGGAACTCTTCGCCGCCCCATCTGGCCACGAATCCGTACTCTTCGGTTTCTTTTTTAAGAGCGTCGGAAATTGACACCAGAACCGTGTCGCCGAAATCATGTCCGTAGGAGTCGTTAATCTTCTTAAAGAAATCTATATCTCCGATGCAGATGCTCATTACGCGCCTCTGCAAAACTATGTCGTTTACTATTTCCATTGTGCTTCGTCTGTTGTAAAGACCTGTAAGCGCGTCAACCGAAGCCTGTTTTCTTAACTGATTGTTATACGAAATCAGCTTGTCTTCCATATGCTGGCTCTCTTTGGAAAACGAGAAAGAAATGATTGAAACCATTATCACAAAAGCAAGGGCGTTTACCACCTGAATGCTCTTGTCGACATGTTCAATGGATATTTTTCCGGGGTTTCCTTTGAAAAAGATAAGGAAAACTATGAACATTGCGAAAAGGCAGAAATCAAGCAGTACTTTTTTCCTGTTGTATCCTGCTTCGCCGAATGAATACATAATTACCAAAAGAATCAGGAAAAACTGGAAGCCGCCTTCCCATCCGAATAAAACAACTGCTGCCGTAATCCATAATGCTTTCTGGAATACAAAAATCGTTAGTATTATAAGTTTGGGCGCTATGTAGGAAAGATAAAATGTTATGCCGTCGACAACAAGCATCACAGCCCAGAGAATGCTTCCCTGAACCGATTTTATGAAAAACGCATCCAGAACCAGATTAAAAAGCGAAACGCACATAAAGATAAGCACCATCTGTCTGATGATTACGGTCATGCGCTTGCTCTCGTTTTTGTGTTTTGTGTCTTTGTTGATTAAATCTAATAACTTACCCATACAGTTTTTTGCCAAAACTTAATTTATAACTAATGCTTTTTCCACATCATAGGAACAAAGAGTAAAAGAATCGGATAAAGCTCAAGTCTTCCCGCAAGCATGTCAAAAATGAAAACTATCTTCGAAAGATAATTAAATCCGGCGTAGTTACCCGTAGCGCCAACCACTTCAAGTCCGGGTCCGACATTGTTCATTGTCGCAAGTACGGCGGTGAAGTTTGTAACCATGTCGTATTTGTCGATGGATACGATAAATACCGATCCAAGATAAATGAGAGTGAAAAGAGCCCCGTAAACACATACACTCTTAACAACCGCTTTATCCACTGTTCTGTCATCCATACCTAAGGCTTTTACGCTTCTCGGATGAATGAATGAGTTGATTTCCTGTCGTACGGCTTTGATTAAAATAAGGACTCTCGAAAACTTAAGTCCGCCGCCCGTCGATCCTGCGCAGGCACCGGTTATCATGAGAATAACCAGAATCGTTTTTGCAAGTGAAGGCCAGAGGTTAAAGTCGCATGTTGCGAAACCGGTCGTCGTAATAATCGAAGCGACCTGGAAAGCCGCATCCGTAAGGGCGCCTCCGAACGAATCGTACATCTTGAAAATATTTAAGGTGATGATTAAAACCGATACGACAATAACAATTAAATATGTTCTGACTTCCTCGATCTTAAAGATGTTCTTAAACTTACGGGCCAGGATTAGGAAATATACGTTAAAGTTGATTCCGTAAAGAATCATGAATATTGTAACGTCCCATTTTATGAGCGTGCTGAAATTGGCAATGCTCGAATTGTAAACACCGAATCCGCCGGTACCGGCCGTTGCAAACGATGTACAGACTGCCTCAAAAAAGCTCATTCCCATAATCCAGAGTGATAATATCTGAACGACCGTGAGGAAAATGTAGATAAAATAAAGTATCTGTGAAGAATCCTTCATTTTAGGAACAAGTTTTCCTACTACGGGTCCGGGGCTTTCCGCACGAAGAAGGTGCATGTTTACGCCGCCGACCATGGGCATTACTGCAAGTAAAAATACAAAGATTCCCATACCGCCGATCCAGTGTGAGAAACTTCTCCAGAAAAGAGTTGCATGGCTCACTGCTTCAACATCCGTAAGGATTGTTGCACCTGTGGTGGTAAAACCCGAACTCATTTCAAATACTGCATCTATGTAATTGGGTATTTCTCTTGAAATAAAAGGAGGCAGTGCTCCCGTCATACTGATTAAAAGCCAAGCAAGACCTACGCTTGCGAAGCCTTCTTTGGCAAAAAACTGTGTGTTCTTGGGTTTTTTTAAGGAAATAAGAAGTCCTGCGAGCATTCCGATTAAAGCGACAACAAAATAAGTCCACCAGTTATTTTCCTGGTAGATAAGTGCCACTATTCCCGGAAGAACCATAAATGCCGATTCAATTGCCAGCACTCTTCCGAGCGTATACAGGATTATAGATATATTCATAACTCTGCTTCCGGAATCAAATCCGGACTCTCCTCATTTATGAATGATTATTCGAGAATGTCTTTGATATCGCTTAAACCGCTCTTGGTGGTAACAACGATAACGGTGTCGCCCTCTTCGATGGTATTCTGGCCTTTAGGAATGATAATCGTTCCTCTTCTGTTGATACAGCCGATAAGGATATCTCTCTTTAAGTTCAACTCCATAAGGGGAATTCCGATAACGGGCGATCCTTTTAGGATCTTAAATTCAAGCGCTTCTACTCTGCCGCCGTTTAACTTGATAAGAGTTTCCACGTTGCTTCCGATGGAGTTCTGCATCGCCCTGACATAGGAAACTATGTAGTCTGCAGCAATCTTATCGGGATAAATCAGACTTCCCACGTTGAATGTATTTATAATGTCATCGAAAGAAATTCTGTCGATTTTGGTAACAATTTTGCCCTGTGTACGGGTCTTTGCAAAAAGCGAAAGGATGATGTTTGTCTCGTCGATACCGGTTAAGGATACGAACGAATCGCAGCCGTTAATGCCTTCCTCAATTAAGATTTCCTGGTTGGTCGCGTCACCGTTGATGATGGTGGCTCTCGGAAGGTTCTCGCTTAAGGTCTCGCATTTTTCTCTGTTAACCTCGACGATTTTTACCTTGATACCCATCTTTAAAAGAATCTCGGCGAGATAATATGTCATCGTTCCGCCGCCGATAATCATGGTATCTTTTACCTGATGAGTGTCATATCCGATCTTGGTAAAGAATTCTCTTGAATTAACCGCCGATGCTACGATGGTGATTTTATCGTTCGCACGGAGTATAAAAGCACCGTTCGGGATAAAGATATCGTCGCCTCTTTCAACGGTACAGATAAGGATGTCGGAAAGTACTCTCTTGGCAACCTCGATAAGTGTTTTGTTTACAAAAGGTGAATCCTCGGTAATAACGAGGTTTAAAAGTTCAACTCTGCCCTTGGCAAAAGTATCGATTTTATCAGCGGAAGGAAATCTTAAAAGTCTCGAGATTTCGACTGCTGCCGCATACTCGGGATTGATAATCATCGAAAGGCCGAGTTCGTCTTTTATGTACTGAATTTCCTTGCTGTACAAGGGATCGCGGACTCTCGCGATGGTGTTGCAGTTACCGGCTTTCTTGGCGAATAAACAGCATAAAAGATTTATTTCGTCCGAGCCTGTTACCGCTATTAAAAGGTCTGTTCTGTCAACGCCTGCGTCTTTCTGAACCGAGTAAGATGCACCGTTTCCGACTAAGCCCATTACATCATAATTGTTGGTGATGTCGTTAATGACTTCCTGGTTTTTATCAATTACCGTAATGTCATGTTTTTCTATAACTAGCTGTTTTATGATCGATAAACCGATTTTTCCGCAGCCGACTATAATGATTCTCATTTGTTAATCTCTTTCCATAACTTACTTTCTTGCTGTGTATTCCGTAACGCCTCTTACGGTTTCGCCGTCAATCTGAAGCGCTGTGGGTTTGTCAAATCTGACTGTTATTTCCTTGCCCGTGCTGACTGCAACAAGCTTTTTGTTGTTTACATGCTCGCCCTTAAAGATAGCGGGGAATCCCATGAGGGTTCCGATTCTGCCTTTATCCTTAAATACCATGCAGGTTAATGTATCGCCGAGTCTGTCCTGTTCGGGAGCAGCCTTCATTCCGCCGCCGTAGTATCTGCCGTTCATAGCGGATGCAATCCATGCACGTTTGTACTCGGTGGTCTTTCCGTCAACGGTAATCCATGCATGAGGGCATTTGAATTTGAAAAGCACGATTTTGATTGAAAGCGAAGTATAGTTGATATCTTTCTTGCCTGCTGCCTTCATGTCGTCTGCCATTTCGCAGCATACGCCGTCAACACCGAAGCCGATGCCGTTTAAGAATCTGTACTGCTTTCCGTCGATGGTTACCACGGGAAGATTTGTAACGAATTTCTTGATTGAAGGCATTTCGGAATCATCATAATTCTCTTTGATGTCTCTGTAAAAATCGTTGCCGGTTCCCGCAGGGAATAAAAGTATGTCGCAGGGAATCTCAAGATCTGCGGTATAATTGGCGAATTTATTAAGCGTACCGTCGCCGCCGCAAAGAATGATTACATCGTCAGCCGTAAGTTTTGAAACGAACTCTTTCGGATCAAGACCGACTACGTTTACGGCCTCAAATTCACCGCTTAATTTACCCTTTACAACCTCAAGGGTTTCTTTGCCTCTGCCGTTGTTTGACAATTCGTTGTATAAAACGTACTGCATAAAATTCCCTCCGTTTTTTATATCTTTTATAAACAGTAATAAGGTAACCTTTTTAGGGTTACCTTACCTAAATTGTTTATTGTTATGCTTTCTGCTCTTTCTTTCCTTCAGGTGCGTCGTCATCATCTTCATAATATGCAAGCGAACTTCCGCAGAACTGACAGAATTTTCCGCCGTTGTTTACGCCGAGGCAGTAAGGACAGTTCGCATAATATCTTAAATCCTGCTTTACATCGCGCTTGATTTCTTCCTGCTGGGTTTTAAGTCTTTCGAGTTCAAGCTGATACTCTGCCTGCTGTCTTGCGTATTCTGCCTGCTGTTCAGCCAGCTGTTTTTGCAGATTTGCCTGCGCTTCCGCCTGCTTCTCAGCTAATTTAGCCTGACTGTTTTCATGCATTTTATTAACGATTGCCGCACTTGCAACACCTACACCTGCGCTGACTGCACTTCCGATGAGCGAACTCATCATTCCGCCTCCGCCACCGCCTCCGTAGTATTTGGGTGCGTTGTTTATATTTATATTAACCGGTGAAGAATTTGTACCGAATGATGAAAATCCGTTGTTAGGTCTTGAAGCGTTATTAATCTTCGGAGCGGAAAATCCTCCGCCGAAGCCGCCTGCGCCGCCCATGCCGCCAAAACCGCCTAAGCCGCCGAAACCGCCTAAGCCTCCAGCGCCGCTCATACCGCCGCTTGTGCCTCTGAAACCTGCGGAACCGCCTCTTGCGCCGCCTCTGAAACCGCCGCCTCCCATGCTTGGTCTTCCACCGCGTGAATGTCCTCTGCCGACTCCTATAGCCATTGCCTTTCCTCCTTAACAAATGATGCAGACCGATATCTGTTATCGATTGTCTTCAAATGTCAAACACTCCATAAATTGTAACATAAATACGTCTTTTTTTAAACAGGATTTTCTTGTCGAAAGTACCGTCAAAATCTTGCTACTCTATCTTCCGATACCGAGCATTTCAAGATACTTATCCTGCTTTTCTTCCATCACTTTTGCCTCATCCTCTTCCATGTGATCATATCCTAAAAGATGCAGCATGCTGTGTGCGATAAGAAAAGCGTATTCTCGTTTTACAGAATGTCCGTACTCTTCTGCCTGGGAAATGATTCTGTCTTTGTTTAAACAGATTTCTCCGAGGATTGTAAGCTCCGTTTCGGGATTAACGGACATTTCCATATCTTCGACATTAAGATTTTCAAAATCCGAGGGCGCTTCCCACTCCAAGTTCGGGAACGAAAGCACGTCCGTTGTTTTGTCGATATCACGGTATTCTTTGTTGTATTCTTTAACTTCCTCGGAATCCGTAATAAGAATATCGACCTCGCATTCAAAGGGGCAGCCTTCTTTTTCCAAGATTATCCCCGTCACCTCTTCGGCGATTTTTTGTTTGTCAAAATCCGTTTTAAATTCGACGTTTTCTTCGATAACAACCATGTCTTCTATGTCTCCAATTATATTATTATATAGAGTTTAGTTATATTATTCTTTCCGTAAAATACCTATCTTTAATTCTTTTTTCGCGAAATATTAAACGCTCTCTTTGACCTCTTCGTCAGCCCACTGGCTCATATAAAGTTCCTTGTAGAAGCCGCCCGCCTTCATAAGTTCGTCGTGGCTTCCCTGCTCGATAATATTTCCGTCCTTCATGACTAAGATGATGTCTGCATTTTTTATGGTCGATAATCTGTGTGCTACGATAAAACTTGTCTTGCCCTTCATAAGCTTCGCAAACGCATCCTGGACCTTTAATTCGGTACGTGTATCGATGGAACTTGTAGCCTCATCGAGAATAAGTATCGGCGGATTTACAAGCATTACTCTGGCGATACACAAAAGCTGTTTCTGGCCGTTTGAAAGATTTCCGCCGTCTTCGCTTATCAATGTGTCGTAACCGTTTGGCATTCGCTCGATGAAGCTGTGTGCGTGGCATTCTCTGCATGCTTTAATGACCTCTTCGTCCGTAAAATCTCTGCCGAGCGTGACATTGTCTTTTATGGTGCCTTTTCTAAGCCAGGTCTCCTGCAAAACCATTCCGAAATTGTCTCTGTAAGCCACTCTTGTGTAATCTTTGATATTTTCGTCGTCGATTAGAATTTCGCCCTCTTTAACCTCATAAAAGCGCATTAAGAGGTTAATAAGAGTGGTCTTGCCACAACCGGTAGGTCCGACGATTGCGATTCGCTTTCCTCTCTCGGTTTTAAGAGAGAAGTTTTCAATTAACTTCTGCTTCTCGGTGTATGAGAAACTGATGTCCTTAAATTCTATGTGCTCGAAGCTTGCCTTGGGTTCGGTCTTGGCGTCTTCTTTTTCCGTGATTTCTTTTTCGTTTAAAAGATTTTTTATTCTCTCGGCACACGCAAGCGCGTTCTGGAACTCGGTTAAGACGCCCGAGATTTCATTGAAGGGCTTGGTGTACTGGTTTGCGTACGAAAGGAAAATGGTCAGTGCACCGACTGAAAGGCTGTCTGATTTTACGATTGCTAGAGCTCCGAAAATTGCAACGCCCGCATAAACCAGCGAGTTTACAAATCTCGTCGAAGGATTGGTTAAGGATGAGAAAAATGTGGCCTTAAGGGAAGCGTCTCTGAACTCTTCGTTCATCTTCTTAAAACTGTTCATATTCTCTTCTTCTTTGCCGAAGGCACGGACGATTTTCTGGTTTGAAACCATCTCGTTGATAAAAGAAACCTGCGTGCTTCTGGCCTCGGTCTGCTTTTTAAAGAGGTTGAAGGTCCGCTTTGAAATGAAGCCCGCAACGAAGAATGAAAGCGGTGTAATGAATACAACAACGAGCGTAATCTTCCAGTTTAAAACAACCATCATGGTAAGTGTTCCGAGGATTGTAAGAACGCCCGTGAAAACCTGCGTAAAGCCCATTAAAAGGCCGTCCGAAAGCGTCTCCACATCGGCTGTCATTCTGGCTACAATGTCTCCCGCGGGATTGGTGTCGGCGTAGGAAACCGGAAGCTTGTGGATTTTTTCCATTACGTCTTTTCTGATAACTGCAACAAGCGAAGCCGTTAAGCGGTTGTTTGAAAGACTTAGGAAGAGCTGCGAAACTATCGTAATCGCGATAACGATTAACGTTTTTATGATAAGTTTCTTAATGCCGTCAAAATCCACGTTGTTCTGCCCTATTACCATGTCGACACCGTTACCGATTAAGATCGGAATATAGAGCGTTCCGAGCACGGTAACAAGAGCGGTAAAAATGCTTGTAAAAAGCAGAAACCACTTTTTGAAAACGTATTTAATTATAAAAGAAAATGTCGATTGATTTTTCAATCCGTTTCTCCTTTTAAATTGCCGCTTCGGGGAACTGTGATTTGTAAATTTCTCTGTATACTTCGCAGGATTTTATGAGCTCTTCGTGACGTCCGCATCCTGCGAGGCTACCATCGTCAAGTACGAGGATTTTATCCGCATCCATTATGCTTGCGGCTCTCTGCGAAACGATGAAGCAGATTGAATCTTCGGCTATTTCGCGTATGCCGGCTCTGACCTTTTTCTCCGTCACAAAATCGAGCGCGGAGGTTGAGTCGTCCAAGATCAGAATTTCGGGTTCTTTTACGAATGCTCTGGCTATGCAAAGCCTCTGTCTCTGGCCGCCCGAGAAGTTCTTGCCGCCCTCGGTAACCTCTGCCTGAAGCTCGCCTTTTTTGCCGTAAACGAAATCGTAGGCTTCGGCTCTCTTAAGGCTTTTATCCATATCTTCCTTTGTGGCGTCTTTTTTGCCCCATTTAAGGTTGTCTTCAACCGTTCCCGAGAAAAGCACTGCAGTCTGAGGAACAATGCCTATAGCGCCCCTTAGAGCTTTTGTGAGGACGGTCTCGGAATAACCGCTTAAGTTCTCGTCATTTACTTTAATATCTCCGGAATAATCTCCGTAATATCCGCAGATAAGATTTATAAGGGTTGTTTTGCCCGAACCTGTACCGCCGATAATACCGATTATCTCGCCTTTCTTTGCGCTGAAGGAAATGTCTTTTAACGATTCCTTTGCGGCTGTGGGATATTTAAATCCGACACCGTTAAATTCGACAGAATCAATTTTATCGAATTTGTTCTCGTCAGGAATTTCGGATGTTTCTTCTTTAACGTTTTTCTCTTTTAGAAGCGTGGCGATTCTGTCGCCGCATGCTACTGATTTGGTCATCGTGATGATGAGGTTGGCTAATTTTATGAGCTCAACCAGAATCTGCGCCATGTAATTTAAAAGCGCGATTAAAGCACCTCTTTCGATGATGCCTGTGTTGACCTGTGTGGCGCCGACATAAAGAACGGCGAGCGTTGCGACATTGACAATCAGGAATGTGGCGGGGTTCATGATTGCGGTAACCCTGCCCGCGAAGAGCTGGAGTGATTTTAAGGTGTCGATTTCTTTGTCGAATGCTTCGCTCTCTTCGTCGTCGCAGTTAAATGCTCTGATGACGCGGATACCCGTGATGTTTTCTCTTGTCTTTACAGTGACCGTCTCGAGCGAGCTCTGAACTTTTTTGTAAAGGGGAATGCTCTTTAAAAGAACCGCGAAAACCACGAGGAAAAGAATCGGAACGCAAATTACGAATACAAGCGCGCCTTTAACATTTACCGTAAACGCCATGATTACGGCGCCGAATACTATGAAGGGGGAACGAAGGAAAAGTCTTAAGAACAGATTGACTCCGGTCTGAAGCTGATTGACGTCGGAAGTGATGCGCGTGATGAGTGCGCCCGTGCCGTGCTCCTCTAATTCGGAGTAGGTTCTTGACTGAATGTTTTCAAAAATTGCTTCTCTTAAGCTCGCCGCAAATCCGGTAGCGGCTTTTGCTGCGAAGAACTGTGCGGTAAGTGCGCAGGTTAAACCGATGAGCGCAAGTAATACCAGAAGGCCGCCCATTTTTAAAATATAGGCATTGTCGCTTTTCTCAATACCGTTTGAAACGATGCCCGCGATAACAAGGGGCACGAACAATTCAAAAGTCGCCTCGGTTAATTTAAAAAGAGGGCCGAGGATGCTTTCTTTTGTATACGGTTTTAAGAATTTTAACAGTTCTTTCATACAGAACTTATTATAACATATAAGTTAGTTTTTAAGTATTATAAATCAAAGCGGAGCGCCCGCCTAATTCGGCAGACGCTCCAGCTTTCTCAAATAAATATATTTGGATTTAGCGGCCGTCTGAAGAAATTCTCTAAGATCTTTTCCGCAAACGCCTCGCCGCTTACTTCATATGTTCCGTTCTTTATCCTTTCCTTGATGGAATATATCAAATCTTCTCTGATATCCGGTGTAGATGATAAGGCCTTGCTGGCCGTTGAGTAATCTTTTCCCATAGATGAAATCAGCAGCTTGTCCGAAAAGTTAGAAACGGTTTTTTCATACGACACTGCCAATCCCTCCTTCCGATTTTAACCTTTGTATTGTTTATCGACCTATTTATTTTTTTCTTTATAGCAAATTTAAAATTTGTGGACATGAATCGGACATTTTTATTTTTATGTGCATTTTTACCAAAAAAAGATCGGACACCTTTTCGATGTCCGACCTGAAATATTTCTTTTAGATTTTATGCCCAGGGATCTGCAGCAACCGGAGTTCTGATATCCGAAAGAGCAAGGTTCTCAACCAGGAACCACTGATTTGTGCTGGGTTTAAGTCTGCACTTAATCTGTCTGGGTGAATCAGCGCCCGTTGAATTCATATGAAGTGTAGCCCATCCTGCTTCGGGATAGCTGTAAGGGTTGTCAAAAACTGTAATCTTCAAGGGTTCCGTAGGAATGTAATTGTTCTGAGGTGATGAGCCTTCAAAGAATGAACGAACAACATATTCCTTACCTGCGAGTCTTTCTTTTAAGAACTGAATCTGGTAAGTGTTCATGGGTTCCGGTCCCTTAAGGAAGTTGAGCATTTCGATTGTTGCGTTAACATCGTCGGCGTAGTTCAAAAGAACAAGCATTGTCAGCGCACATGTTTTAAAAGGTGTGGATAAGTCGCTCTCGGGAAGAGCCTTTAAATCCGCAACGCTTCTGGGAATGGTTGTAAAGGTGAAAGTCTCTCTCTTTCTTTGAGCTTCGTTAACTGCACCTGTAACCGCATTTGCTGCAGCATTGCTAATTGCATTTCCTGCAGAACGTGTAAGTGAATCAAATAATCCCATAAAAAATCCCTCCAATAAATTTATAATGATATTTTATCATTTTTCGGGTTTACTAACAAACATTATTTACTGTTCGTCGGCAAACTCGATATTAAAAAGCGTAAGGCCCTGCGGTTCCGCTGTCGGTCCGGCAAGAGTTCTGTCCGTGCCGTCGAGTACTTCTTTTATGTGCACGGGGTCTTTTTTGCCCGAGCCTACTTCCATGAGGCTCCCTGCAATAATTCTGACCATGTTGTATAAAAATCCCGCGCCGCTGACGCGAATTACGATGTCGTCTCCGTCGTGAAATACGTCCGCCGAGTAAATCTTTCTGACTGTGGTTTCCGCCTGTGTGCGCACGCAGCAGAAGCTCTTAAAATCATGCTCTCCGATTAAATACTTTGCTGCCTCGTCCATTCTTTCGACATTAAGTTCCGTCGGAAATCTGTAGGCATATCTTCTTTTTAGAGGATCATTTATGCGCGATACAAAGATTCTGTACTCGTAGGTTTTAATGCTCGAGCAGTGTCTCGGATGAAAATCCGGCGCAACTTCCCTGGACTCAACCACGGAAATATCCTCAGGAAGAAGAGAATTCAGCGCATACATAAATCTGTCTGCGGGAACCGTGGATTCGGTGTCAAAAACAGCCACGTTTCCTTTTGCATGGACTCCCGAATCGGTTCTGCTGGCACCGATAACTTCAATCGTCTCGCCTGTAAGAGCATTTATCGCTTTATTTAATTCTCCCTCTACCGTGCGGCCTTCGTTCTGGATCTGCCAGCCGACAAAATCCGTTCCGTCGTAAGCCACGCGAAGAAAAATTCGTTTCATTTATTACTCCTAAAAGACTAAAAAAGCCAGGACAAAACATTTCCGAAATTCGTATTGGCGAAGAACAGTAAAATTACCTCCGCAAGCTTCGAGAACGTGATTCCAAGGAACACGATTGCTCCGATATACATAAGCAGTATGGTGTAGGAAATATAATCTCTTGCCGCGTATGTTAAAGGATAAAACTTGGTTCTTCCGTCTCCGCCGTGATAGCCTCTCGCTTCCATGGCAAGTGCCAGATCCGCTGCACGCCTGAATGCCGAGATGAAAAGCGGAACTATAAGCGGAATCAGACTTTTTACCCTGTCCGTAAGTTTTTTTGAATCAAATTTTGCGCCTCTGGCGGTCTGAGCTTTTACGATTTTATCCGCTTCCTCGGAAAGAATCGGAATAAATCTAAGCGCTATCGACATCATCATTGCGAACTCGTGAACGGGAACCTTGAATATTTTAAGAGGTCGAAACATCATTTCCAGGCCGTCAGTCAGTCTGTTCGGAGTGGTTGTAAGTGTCATAATCGAGGCCGATATGATAAGAAGCGAGAGTCTTATCACCATGAGAATTGCCATCTTTATGCCTTTTAAGGAAACATGGAATATCCAGAATTTCCAGATGATTTCGCCTTCGGTAAAAAGCACGTTAAACACTACCGCAAATACCATGATAAAAATCACGGCGCGCATTCCTTTAAGCATATATCCGATGGGAATTTTGCAAAGGATAATTACTGCCAGTAAAAGAATCGCCGATACGATATAGCAGAATATGTTGTTGAAAACAAAGAGGGAAATCATGTACAGGAAAGTTCCCGCCAGCTTGACTCTCGGGTCAAGTCTGTGAATGACGGAATCCGCCTGATAATACTGTCCCAGGGTTACATCTTTAAACATTTATTTTTTCAATACCTTTAAAATCTCGGAAATTGCCTCATCAACCGTGATTGCATCCGTGTTAACCGGAATGCCGCTTTCTTTAAGCCTTACCATGGCTTTGGTCACCTGCGGAAGCGAAAGACCATAGCTTTCAAGTTCTTCTTTGTGATTAAATACTTCTCTCGGTGTTGCATCGAGCGCAAGTTTTCCGTCGTTAATCACGAGAATTCTGTCAGCATATTCAGCCACGTCATCCATGCTGTGAGAAACAAGAATGATTGTCATCTTCTGCTCTCTGCAGAGTTTCTCAACCAGTCCCAAAATCTCTTTACGTCCTGCGGGATCAAGTCCTGCCGTCGGCTCATCGAGTATCATAAACTTCGGATTCATCGATAAGACGCCTGCAATCGCAACTCTTCGTTTCTGGCCGCCGGATAATTCAAACGGAGACTGTGTGTAAACTTCCTCGCTTATTCCGACTAAACTTAAAGCCTCTTTTGCACGTCTTTCGATTTCTTCTTTTTCGAGGCCCATGTTTTTGGGACCGTAGCATACATCCTTAAAAACAGTCTCCTCGAAAAGCTGATGCTCTGGATACTGGAAAACTATTCCGACTTTGCCTCGAATCGAATGAAGATCGAATTTCTTGTCAAAGATATCCTCTCCGTCAATTAAAACCGTTCCCGATTCAGGTTTTATGAGTCCTGAAAGAAGCTGCAAAAACGTGGTTTTGCCCGAACCCGTATGACCTATAAGTCCTATGAACTGCCCGTCATCGATGGTTACCGAAATATCATCGACCGCCGTTGTTTTTAAATTTTTGTTTCCACCGTAAACATATGTAAGGTGGTCTGCGGTAATTGGCATTTCTTTTTCCTAAAAGATTTAAACTAATTTTTTAAGTGCGTCGGCAAGTTCCTTATCCGATAAAATGCACTCGGGAATATCTGCTCCCTTTTTCCTAAGTTCATGTGCCAGAAGCGTAATCTTCGGCACTTCAAGCTTGTATTCTTCAAGTTCTTCCACGTGAGTAAATATCTCGCGTGGCGAACCTTCCATCATGATTTTTCCTTTATTCATCACGAAAATCTTATCCGAATAAATGGTCTCTTCCATGTAATGCGTAATAAGTATTATCGTAATTTTCTCAACTTCGTTTAATGCGCGAAGAGCTCTGATTACTTCTTTTCTGCCCGCGGGATCAAGCATGGCTGTAGGCTCGTCAAGCACTATGCATTTAGGATGCATTGCAAGCACTCCCGCAATGGACACTCTCTGCTTCTGGCCTCCGGAAAGTCTGTTGGGAGATTTCTTTGCATACTCCATCATTCCAAGTGTCTTTAACGCCTCGTCGACTCTTTCGCGAATCTGCTCGGTCGGAATGCCCATATTCTCGGGCCCGAAAGCAACGTCTTCCTCAACCACCTGACCTATTATCTGGTTGTCGGGGTTCTGGAAAACCATTCCCGCAGTCTGTCTGATGGTAAAGAGTTTATCGTCGTCCTTTGAATCCATTCCGTCAATCCAGACGGTTCCTTCCGTAGGTAAAAGAATCGAATTTAAATGCTTGGCAAAGGTCGATTTGCCCGAACCGTTTGCACCGAGAATCGAAATAAAATCGCCTTCTTTTACATCAAGCGATATTTTATCTATCGCACGGTTCTTTCCTTCGATGTTTCCGTTCTCATCGCGACGCACATATTCAAATGTAACTTCTTCTGCTTTGATGATACTCAAATTTTACGTCCTTTTTAATAAAGCTTAAGCAGTTTGCAGACTCCCGCAAGAACCGCCAGGTGTAAGGGATAATACAAATAAAACAGCCAGCCGATTTTTTTACCCTTTTCACCGTTATAATACTTCATCAGAAAAACATTTGCCAATGCAGCCATTTCGTCCGGACTCATGGAACTTAATGTGACGCAGGCCGCGTACATTTTCCGCTGATTTCTGTCTTTTATGAAAACTGCAAGACAGAGGGCAAACGTAGAAACTACCAGTACAAATATAAGATATATTGCAATGGCTATTTTTGAAAACTTTTCAAATTCGCCTAAATTGATTTCGTCGGTGTTTGTTATGACAAAATAATATATAAATAAAACCATTCCGTTAATAACCGGCGTAAAGAAAACTTCTTCTCTCTCGACCAGGTAAACGATAACTATGGTTGAAATACCGAAAGCTCCGTAGTCGGATTTAAGCGAGTAGGCAACCAGACTTGCAAGCAGAGTAATTCCGAAAACAAGCAGATATCTTACTGCTCTTTTTAATTTGAATTTCCTGTAAATCCCGTCGATGCAGTATATGGCAACCAGTCCGAGAAGCAGTGTCCAGAACACATTCTGATTTGAAAAATCAAAAAGCCTGTTTGAATGGGAAAAGTCAAAGGGGATTTCGGAAATTAATGCTAAAAGAAAAAGTCTGAAAGCATATTTATATATATTTCCGGTATGCAAAAGACCTTCCACGATAAAATAACAAAACATCGGGAAAGCCAGTCTGCCGATCAGTCTTAAAAAAATTATCAGGTCCATACAGCATGCATACGCCACGCTTCCCTTGGTTAATGTATGAAGCCAGGCGATTAAAACAATTGCCGCGATATGGTCCAAAGTCATACAAAACAGGGCAATCATTTTAAGATTGCCCCTGTTTAATCCGTATTTGGAATTTTCTTTTAATTCATTCATTGTCTGCCTGAAAAATTAGCACATCTTGTCAAGAGAAGCAGGATCGTTGGAAACTTTCATAGCTTCTTCCTTTGTAATCTTCTCACGATGTACGAGTGAAGCAAGGTCATCGTTAAGAAGATGCATGCCCTGTGCACGGCCGCCCTGGATTGAAGAAGGAATCTGAATTGTCTTCTTCTCACGAATGAGGTTACCGATAGCCGGGGTAGCAACCATGATTTCTGTAGCAACAACACGTCCGTTTCCGTCAGCTGCAGGAAGGAGACACTGTGTGATAACGCCACGGATAACGTTGGAGAACTGGGTTCTGATCTGATCCTGTCCTTCAAGAGGAGTAGCATCGATAATACGTTCTACTGTCTGAGCTGCAGAAGTTGTATGAAGTGTTGATAATACGAGGTGACCTGTTTCAGCAGCGGTGATAGCTGCGGAAATTG
>JAGCVT010000092.1 GCA_017962225.1 Lachnospiraceae bacterium | reverse complement strand
TAATACATCTTGGGATGGTTGCAATGGACGTTAATGTGTATCTCGGGATTGGTATTATAAAGCTTTTGAATTTTAATCTTTATCTCCGTCAATGTCATCATATCACCTTTGAAATAAACCTTTCTAAGGTTATGGTAACACTTTTTAAGAGGTCGTTTCAAAGGACATTTTTGACAAAGATTTGCTAAATATGGTTAGGTATTTTTAACTTATTGTACTACTCATACACATAATCTAAATTATTCTCTTTAATTTCTCTTCTATAATTCTTCTAGGAGCAAAAATACACGGACATTTTTATCATATCGAATTAATACACCATAGAGGAATGTTTTTCATCCATCCCTGATCAATGTAATCCGAAGCAGATACCCTTACAGAAATTGTTGGAGCAAATTTATCATGAAAAGCACGCAGAGATTTCGATTTAAGATTTGTCTCTGCCTTCACTTCTATCGGAACAATATCTTTTCTTTTTTGTATGAGAAAATCAGTCTCGTAAGTAGATTTCTCTCCTGAATAATAATATGGTGTATATTTTGTATCAGATACTAACTGTTCAAGTACATATTGTTCAATTAGCGCTCCTTTAAACTCTACAAAAATATCATTTCCCTGAATTACGCTCTCTATATCCAATTCACTCATCGCACAAAGCAGTCCGACATCTGTCAAAAACAACTTAAATGATGAGAAATCAACATACGATTTCAAAGGCATAGCCGGTTTTTGTACCTTATTCACCTTATACACAACACCTGCATCAACCAACCACTGTATAGCTTTTTCGAAATCCTTTTGTCTGGCGCCTTCTTTTATTTGCCCGAAAAAAAACTTTTTATTTTCCTTAGCCAATTGCATCGGAAGTGACTGCCATGTCATACGAATGCGAGGCATTTCATTCGCAGATACATGTTTTCCAAAGTCTCCTTCATACTGATTAAGAATGGATAGCTGAATTTCTCTTACCTCAGAATAATCCTTATTCTCAACAAACCTGCCAACAACTTCCGGCATTCCTCCAACACAAATATACATTTTCATTAAATCTCTATACATCTCGGAAAACTCATTTATTTTCTCATAATCCGATTTTGAAGAATATTCGAACAGTTTATCCTCGCCCATAGCCAACAAAAACTCACGGAAATTCATTGGATATAGTCTAAGTTCATCTACTTTTCCCACAGGAAATGAGATGCCTTCATGAATCGAAACTCCTAACAATGATCCGGCTGCTATAACGTGATATTCAGGCGCATCTTCACAAAAATATTTTAGAGATTCAATTACTCTGGGGGCACCCTGAACTTCATCGAATATCAAAAGAGTTTCTCCCGGATTAATCTTTACATGCAGATTTATTTCAATAGAATTTAAAATCCTTTTTATATCATAATCATTCTCAAAAACAGAACTCATACGAGAATTATTGTAAAAGGAAATGTACACATAATTATCAAAACATAAGGTGCCAAATTCTTTCATAAGCCAGGTTTTTCCAACCTGTCTGGCGCCCCAGAGTATTAGAGGTTTTCTATGTTTTTTATCTTTCCACTCTATAAGGTTATCTAAAAGAAGCCGTTTCATAAACCCCTCCTTCTTTAAAGGTTAACCTAATTATAGGCGAAAAAATGTTGATGGTCAACACTTTTTCGTCGGAAAAAATGTATTATGTGTACATATTTTCCATCATAAACCATTATCCCTCTTATTCCTCGGTTGGGAAATTATTTATTACGGTCTGTAATTATCTTTCTCCACCGCCACATACAAATCCATTCCCATCTTCTTCTCATAAAACTCTTTGAGCTTAAGATTTGATTCCCACATACCGGGATTGTAGGAGCCGTAGCGATTCTTAACATCAGTCATGCGGTCGATAATATCCATTACCCCTTCCGTGCCTGCGATAGAATCAACGAAGCGAATCAGTTCGTCATATTCATCCTGCGCAGCTTCTGCAAGTTTCGTACGGATCATCTCCGTCTCTTCTTCGCTTGTGTCGGTCTTTCCGACATATGTTCCTATATCAGTTCCGTAAAAGGAATGCGTAAGACAGATTCGTGCAGCATCATCGAAGCCCAAGGACATCATATAAGTATAACCATCGGAAATATGTCTCATGGCACTCACTCCGAACTTACGTCCTATATCATGCAGGAGTCCCAAGACATAGGCTTTCTCAGAATCCATTCCCGTGTAAAACGCTATTCTCTCCGCACAGTGCGCCGCAGTCTTGCTATGCCCAACCCAAGCGCCGGGATTGCATTCTGCCGCATCTGTTAATAAAATTTCAGCTTCTTCTCTAGTCGGATACATATATTCACTACGCTTGTAAAAGCTTCTCCAGTTCAGTTCTTAAAGCATCTTTCATCTTCTCAAGTTCTTCGGGCGAAGGACGGTTTGAATCATCATAAATCTTATCAAAAGGAAGACACCATACAGGTCCCACGCCGTTATTGCCGTAATTTCCTATATCACCTTTTCTTCTGGGATACAAATGCCAGTGAAGATGTGCATCTCCCATACCCAGCAATTCATAATTCATTTTCTCCGGTCCGAAAGCCTTCGATGCAGCCTCAGCTACAATGGACATTTCCTCCATAAATTTAAGGCGTTCAGACATATCCAACTGGAACAATTCTGTATAGTCATGATTCTTATACAAAAAGAGCGCATAACCGTAAAAATGCTGGTTGTCGCCAATGACAACATAACCGGTTTCAAGCTCTTTCACAAAATACGGATTGGTTCCGTTCTTAATCATTTCAATTCTGTCGCAAATCAAGCACATGGTTTTCTCCTCATAAAAGAAATTGAATCAAATCTTTATCGGCTGGCAACCACTTTACTGAAAGTAGTTCATCTTTAGATAACCACTTGGCCGCTTCCGCTTCCTTAAGAATTAATTCGCCTTCAACTAACTTAGCCCAGAAGCAATCCATCGAAAGATGAAACGTGGGGTAATCATACTCAATAGTGTAAATTAATTCGTCAACTTCTATAGTTGCAGAAAGTTCTTCTTTAATCTCACGAACAAGTGCTTGCTGAGGAGTTTCTCCTTTTTCAATCTTTCCTCCAGGGAATTCCCACCAGCCTTTAAATTCGCCATATCCTCTTGCCGTAGCAAATATCTTATCTCCATCCTTGATAACTGCTGCCACAACACGAACATACTTTAATACCTTGCCATCAGCTGTGATTATAACTTTCTTTCCTTCAGCAATACCTTTCTTCTCAAGTTCAGCTTCTGAAACCTCAACAAACTTTTCGCTTTCTTCTGAACTTAGTTTAAGAAGCGCTGTCGGTTCTTTTCTATCCGTTTCCTCACAGCCAAAATCAGCTTCTGTTATTTGTTCAACTGTAAAAATCTCCATTATAAACTCCAAAATGATTATGCATTAACGATATATTCGTAAATATCTTCTCTTACAGGTTCTTCAAGAATCCATTCAATTTCGACGGCACTCTTATCCGTATTAGGCATCATAAATTCTTTCGCATTTCCATTGCTGTTCATATGTCCCAAATAATAAAATTCCTTAGAAATTTTATCATCTTTATTCTTACGAACAAACAATTCAACCTGTATTCCTCTTTCCTTTGCTTTAAGGAAATTCTGAACATCTTCGGACTGCATACTACGACCTGATTTTGAAATTGCTATCAGTGTCTGGCGGCTTGTAAAATGATCCTCATATCTTGTAGTATCACTAATGTCTTCCGCCTTATCATAGTTGATGAAAACAGGAAAAGTTTTAGTCTTCTTATCGTACTTATAACCGCCGATGTTTAAAGGCACTTCGCTGTTTTCCCAATTCAACAATCTGCATACATCTTCGTATGTATACTTCTGATACAAAACCAAATCCGTCTTTTTGTATGTGTCTTTATAATCTCTCTCATACCTGCTGATACCAAAGTCAACAAGTTCTTTGATGATATCGTAAAAGTCATTATTCTTCAGAAGCGACATCATGAATTTCGAAGGTAAATAATCGCCGTTATTCTCTTCAATGAAAACACATTTTTCATATGTTTTCTTTCCTGAGCCAGAAGAAAATTCATTGGTCAGTATATTAACCAAATTGTCTTTCATATTTGCACTCAGGTTTTTATTATATTTCTGAAGATCTTTAGTCAATCCTTCAAACAATCCAATCTTCGATAATCCCTTTGAGTATGCAAGAATTCTGTTCAATAATTCGAGTTCCTGAATTCTCTTTCCGCTGGCCAATTTCTTGGAAATGAACTCTACAATCTTTTCTTCGTCTTCAGAAAGTCGAATTGTATAATCTTTTTCGTATTTAACTAAAAACTTGTAATACGAACCAAGACTGTTATTATCAAAGATTCTAAGGACGTCCATTTCACCATAGTCGTCAAAATCTTTCAGCGCAGGAATATGGCCAATCTTATTCTTTAGATTGATGTAGTTTTCTTTTATGAGTTTGACATCACTAAAGTTTGCATTATCAACAGATGCAAAAATGCGCTTTCTACTTATCTCATCGAAATGAATTGTAGAAGCTCCGGGAATAACTCTTCCGCCTTCCATAACATATCTGCGGATGTTATCTTTGTTATAAGATCTGTCTCCCGACAAAGCGATCGGAATCATGAAGTTATTATTATAATTACCAATAAAATCAAGAATAACTACAAACTCTTTGCCTTCAGCTTTTCTTAATCCTCTTCCGAGCTGTTGAATAAACACAATTGGTGATTCTGTAGGGCGTAGCATTATTACTTGATTTACTTCAACGATATCAACGCCTTCATTCAAGATTTCAACAGAAAGAATATAGTCTAAAGGACTTATTTCACCTTTTAATACTCTTTCGTCATTTTCATCAACAGCGAGTCTTTCGAAAGCCTGCTGTCTTTCTTCTTCGTTTGCACTGCCATTTAAAGAAATCGTTCTGAAAGGCTTTCCTGTTTCAGGATTAATAGTTGCATTAAGTTTCCTTGAAAGTTCTTCAGATTCATCTATTCTTGAGCAGAAGATCAAGCCTTTAACTTTATCTCCGCTATATCCAAAATATGTCGCTTCTTTTACGATATGTTTAACTCTTTCGTCCGAAGTTAATAACGCAAAATCCTTGGAGGATAACTGTCTTGTTTTGATCTGTTCATCACCAATCACTGCTAAATCACTGATGCCAAAATAATGGAACGGGCAAAGCATGTTTTCTTCCATAGCCTGCTGAAGTCTTATTTCATAAGCAATACTATAGTCGAAAATCTCATAGATATTTCGTCCTTCAATATTATCATCTCTTTTATCAGGAGTAGCAGTCATACCAAGCCATAACTTAGGCTTAAAATAACTCATTACTTTCTGATATGTGTTAGCAGACGAATGATGCGCTTCATCCAAAATGATACAGTCAAATTCTTCGGGTTTATATTCAAAAAGATGAGTATCACGATTAAGAGTCTGAACAGTTGCAAATACATAGTCTTTGTCGTATTCACTGTGACCTGCTCCGACTAATCCCATCGAAACACTCTTGTTAAACACTCTCTCATATGATTTCTTTGTTTGTCTTGCGAGCTGACCTCTGTGAACTAAAAACAAAACACGTTTAAAGCCAAGTTCACGCATAGCAAAAGCAGACGCATATGTCTTTCCGGTACCGGTTGCTGAAATAAGTAATGCGCGTTCTCCGCCTGCCGCAATTATTTTACGTAAGTTAGTTATAAAACCAACCTGCATGCTATTAGGTTTAAGCCTGTACTTTTCCAGAGAAGTTATCTCATCCTGTTTTGCTATCTCACGCTGATGTTTGATAATCTTAAACTTCTCTTTATAGTTCTCATAAAACTCTTCGAAATCATAAGCATACTGTGACGACCAGAGTTCTCTATATTCTTTGATAATCTCTTGAGCCATCTCGCCTTGCTCAGTAGAAATAATTTTTGTGTTCCATTCACGATTGGTAGTCAATGCAGTTTTAGTCATGTTGGAACTGCCAATAATGATTCTGTAAATCTCTTCCTGTTTAAAAATGTATCCCTTGGTATGGAAGCCTTCTTCTGCCTGCTCAACATCATACATTTTTAAAGTAATATTTGATAACTCGCTAAGTTTTTCTAATGCTTTTGGTTCACTAAAATATAAATAATTTGTTGTGAGGATCTGGCCTTTTACGCCCTTTTTCTCAAGTTCTCTTAATGTAAGCAATAAGGGTTCGATTCCGCCAAAAGTAATAAATGCAACGCTTATAAAGAATTGATTGCACGACAAAAGCTCATCCTCTATGGATGAGAAAACTTTCTTTCCTTCTTTGTAATTGTTGGAGACAAATTGAGGTGTGCACAAAGGATCAGACACTACAGAACCATCTATAAATGCTGTTTCAAACCCTTTGCGTAAATCATTGATAGTGTTCATTTATTCATCTTTTTTTCATTTGTAGTTTTATATAATTATACTCCAAATTATTCAACTTCAAAATCCCCTGTATACTCTCCAACCTTAACCAGCTTGTTATCTGCAACCACAAATTCAAAGCCGTCACTCCAGGGAGTGTCGCCCTCCATGATGAACCATACGTGTTCGGGGTCGCCGCCTTTTTCGGTGGATAAATGCATTGCCTTGAGTTTGATGTAAATTAAAATATTATCACCATCGCCGTAATCAGCTACTTCATCTATTCCGGGCCCCTCGCTGATACTTCTAATTTGCTCAAAATGCTCGTGTGCCTTGTTGACTATAGTCTCTTTAGGGATTGTGTTAAAAAACTTAATACAGGCGTTTATATACTCTTCAGAAGCGCCGTCATCATATAACTCAACATTTGTATTGAAAAGTGTTGCCCGGACTTTTCTTCTTTTATCAGTTTTATCATCTGAGAAAAACAAATCAGGAGATATAAAATACACTAAACTCAGTACAAAGAAAAATGTGAGTATAACGCCGAATATGATTGCTCCGATAGGACGATAAATCTTTCCCCAGAACACTATCAGCATCACAATATAAAACACTCCCAAAGATCCGGTTACAATCAGTGGTAACAATAATTTTTTTCTGTTTTTGCTCATATTAACCCCGCCATTAACATTTCTTTTATGATAAATAAATTAGAAACATTTCTTGCCATGTTCCTGCATGCAGTTTGCAACATCGGGACATTTATAGCATATTTCGTTTTTGCTGTATTCCTGGGCGAAAAATTCTTTTACGTTATCCAGTGTAGTATCTGCGATATTGGTTAATGCTTCCTCCGTCAGGAAAGCCTGATGCGATGTTACTATAACATTCGGCATTGAGATTAAACGTGCCAGAGTATCATCATCCACAATATGATTGGAATAATCATGGAAGAATACATTCGATTCTTCTTCATATACATCCAGGCATGCTGCACCGACTTTTCTTTGTTTTATACCTTCTACCAGAGCTTCCGCATCAATTAATGCACCTCTGGAAGTATTAATCAGCACCACACCTTTTTTCATTTTTGCAATGCTGTCTTCATTTACCATATGACGATTTTCATCGGTTAACGGACAGTGGAATGAAATAATATCGCTTCTTTCCCACAGCTCATCCAGCGAAACATATTCTATTCCGCTTCCTTCTGCAGGGAACTTGTCATATGCTATTACATGCATTCCGAAACCTCTGCAGATGTCTATGAATATTCGGCCGATTTTACCGGTTCCGACTACGCCTACGGTTTTTCCGTGAAGATCAAATCCGGTCAGTCCGCTTAAACTAAAGTTAAAGTCTTTGGTACGAATATATGCCTTATGAATTCGTCTTATAGACGTTAACAGAAGCGCCATGGCATGCTCTGCTACAGCATACGGCGAATACGCAGGAACTCTTACAACATGAATCTTTTCATAAGCATACTCAATATCCACATTGTTATATCCCGCACATCTTAAGGCAACCAGTTTTACATTCATTTTTGTCAGCGAATCAATAACCTTCCTGTTAATATCATCATTGACAAAAACGCAGACTACATCATACCCTTCCGCCAGGCGAACAGTTTCTTCTGTTAATCGTGTATCATAATAATTTATTTCAAACTCTTCGTTTATATTTGATTTGATGAAAGAATTTTTGTCATAATCCTTTGCATCAAAAAAGGCTAATTTTATCTTATCCATTATGCATTCTCCTTAGTTTAGCATTTTATACAGTTCTTCTGTTGCAAGTCTGGCTTTGGCTACTATAGCTTTCTCCTGATTCTTGGGGACGGGGTATAGTGTCATCTTTTACTTTATGTCGTAAATATAATTCTTAATAATCTCTTTGAATTTCTCGGGTTCGGTTTTATAGATAAAGTGGTTGCCCGGAAGATAGGCTATCTGATAATTACCCATTTTGTTAAGATACGGGAGCAGTTCTTTTTTATTCGCTTCTTCGCTCTCGGGATCCGACAAATCTCCGTGCCTTGCGGAGATATAGAGTTTCGGGACATCCGTCTCTACGAGGGTGTTCCATGTGGTATTGCGGTTTCTGTTAACCATCGCGCCTTCATTTGCAGTCGCATCGGACGGGATTGATAACTGCTGGAGGATGCAATATGCTCTCCATTCATCCTTCGAAAGGCCGGCATTATTCGTAAGCAATGCAGGGAGCAGAATATCTCCGAGGCCGAGATTAACACCCACTTTGTACAGTAATGTGCTGCCGGCTTTCCTGTTCATTTCTTCCTCTGTCATCGGCTCAACATATGTACCGTCAATGTTGATGAAAGCCTTGATTTCCTCAGGATACTTGCTGACCCAGTAGGAAGCGTATGTACCGCCCATGGAGTGTGCCATGAGGATATAGGGCTCTTCGATGCCTGAAGCTTTTACGGCTTTGCGGTACTCTTCGACGATAGCTTCAACGGTTCTGGCTTCCTTGGTGTCGTCGCTTGCGTCCCATCCGCGTCTTCCTACGTAAATAAACTGATACTCATCTTCAAGTTCTTTGAGCGAAGGTCTTATTTCAACCGCCATTCCGCCGCCCATTCCGCTTAAAACGACGATGTTTCCCTTGCCGTTTTCATTACCGAATTTCGCCACATTCATCGAATAATCTCCGACTGAAACCGGATTGTAATAACCTTGTTCGGTCAGGAATTTCATATCCGCAGAATGCTTGATTTTGTGAAAGATGAAGAGGCCTGCGAGGAGAGCCACAAATGCTATGGCAAGCACGAGCAGGACTTTGGCTGGGTTGAATTTTTTTTCTTTATTCTGTTTCATTTTTTTCTCTCTTCCTAATTATTGCGCAGGCGCGGACTGCGTCCATGAAGTCGGTTTCTTTTATGCCTGTTGCCCAAAGATCGGGCAAGACAATTGCTTTATAGGCCTCGAGCCCTTCCTTCGAGAACTCGTCAAATATAACGTATGTGCGCGCGTAGTCGAATACGGCGGGTGCAAGCCTTGCGTTCATCCAGTCTATGATTACGTAGTCTGCTTTATCGCGCGGCAGCATGATGTTTAGAAAATGCATGTCCAGGTGGCATACGCAGTTTTTCTCTTTGTCTGATAGACGTGTGATGATTTCAAGCACTTCATCGCTCTCGGCGTCACTTAAGCCCATGCCTGCGGTGTCTTTTAGGAGGGGCATATTGATGCCTGTTGCGTCTGTATTGTGTACGAAGCGGAATGCATCGGCCAATGTGTTAAAGCAGGTGATGTCGCCCGTCAGGGCTCGTTTTTCAAGCATTTCGCCGTCCACGAAATCCATTTTGATGATGTGTTCGTCGTCCGTGTCATAATACCTGACGCTACAAAGTCTGGCGTCGTTGACGGCCTTTTGCTGGCTTTTTTCGAACGCTATCCACTCCGCGGGATAGGTTGGTTTATATACTTTGTAGGCATAGCCTTCGTACAGAAAAACCTCTGCCTGCGCGCCGGTGCCTATCAGTTTTTGTGTTCCGTCAAATTGCATTGTTGTGCCTCGTGATTCTGTGATAACCACTACATTATACCATAAATTTTGACACTGGGGGACGGGGGTGGTGTGTCATTTTTGAATGGAAGAATACTACCGGAGGTAGGGTTTTGATGCAAAAAGGCCGGCTTTTACAAGCCGGCCTTTTTCCTCACTGATTCTAATGCTTTTTTAGCATCCTTAGTCTTACCATTTTTTATCTGTTGTTCGGATAATTCTATGTCTCTGTACATAGAGCACTGTCTACTAATCTCTTCGAACACTTCCATGCTCATTATCACCATATCTCCATAACCATTCTTAGTTATATAAATAGGCTCATCCGTATTATGGCAAAGATCCGAGACTTTTGAAGTATCTTTTAAATCTTTTATGGGTATTATCTGTGGCATATCATATTTCTCCTTTTATGGACTTATTATACCACAATTATCCCACGAAGCATATGTCTTTTAGATGAAACGATAAAGTAATACTTCATACAAAAACAGAAATACGCATAACAACGTCGGAAGTATTGAAAGTATGCTTAAGACGATTCCGATGTATGCTTTGGGAAGGCCTCTGTCGTCCTTAAGCGTTGCTATACCGCTGACGATACCGGCAACAGGCATAATTGGGAGCAGAATCATGATGTACATCATTCTGTTTAATACAAAATAAATGAAGATACATCCGATGCTTGCTATAAGAGCAATCAGCCCCATTTCAAAGCTGAGCTTGGCCTTTCCTATTGCTTGAGGCAGATGATCCGGCGCTACTTCGTCAAACTGCTTGGCGTTCACATTCTCGCTGTACTCTTCCTCAATGAATTCATTCTGTTCGTTGTTGAAATTTCCGTCCATGGTGGTTCTCCTTTACTGACTTGGTAACCATTACATTATACCATAAATTTTGACACTGGGGGACGGGGGTGGAGTGTCATTTTGAGGAAGATGTTGGCTGGCCAAGAAAAAAGAAAAACCCGGCTCTAACGAGCCGGGCTATGTGGTTTTGCATATTTCATATTTTACAGAATATCTCTTAACCTACCATTTCTTTAAAACTCAACCCATCCTCATGAAAATCAGGTTGAGACATAATAAAGTAAACAATATCTGACGTAGTTACAGATTCACTATTATTGATGAAATCCATAACCTTTTTAAGTCTCTCAGGTTTCTTTTTCGCATAAGAAGTAACACCTGCAACAAACCCAAAATACGAATTGGGGATACTATTCAATTTCATAACTAACTCATCCATAGCGTCTCCTTTTCAAAATTCAAATTTCTCAACAATGTTATAGTCATTAAAGCCGCGATTTTCGAAATAATATATATAATACTTATCATCTAAACCTACAGAAAAATGGATAGCAAAGCTCTCATTTCTGTATATATCGTAATTGGTATTAATTTCACTTATTATTTTAGCATATTCTTTTGAATCCAACAAACATGATGGAAAACAAAAAGGACACTGGGGACGGGGGTGGAGTGTCATTTTTGACGCCGAAAAAATCTTTCAAAAACCTCTTTACATTTTCGAACATTTGTTCTATTATATGCTTACCCCCTTTGAAAACCGGGGAGCCAGGCACACTGTGCGAGCCAGGCACCCTATAGATATATTCGGAGAATCGTATGAATTATCAGATAATCGCGGTTGACTTCGACGGGACCCTTTGCTACAGCAACTGGCCCGAACTCGGAGAGCCCAACCTTCCCTTAATTGAATATCTGAAAGCCTGGCAGAAGCAAGGCAACAAGCTGATTCTCTGGACCTGCCGTGCCGGAGACGCGCTCGATAGCGCCGTCACTTGGTGCAGCGAACACGAGCTTACTTTTGACGCCATAAACGACAATCTTCCGGAAATTGTCGAGCTCTACGGCAACAACTCCCGGAAGATAACTTGTGATTATTATATTGATGATAAGGCATTTCTGCCTGCTATGATAGGTTAATTGCCATAATTTGCAAGAAGCCACAAAGGTCCGTACCAAGGAATCTCAGGATCGGCGATTGCCTTGCCTGCAGGAATGGTGATGGTGTATTCAACATCATCGTAGGTTACGGTATAGATGAATGTGATATCAGGGTGCTCAACAAGGTATAGCATAATGTCATATGAAAGAGCAAAATCACCGCTGTATGTTACCGTTCTCGGACCGCCAAGTTCGTCAGCTATACGAAGCTGAAGTCTTAAGTCATCGAGCCAGTCTTCGTCAGGAATTTCAGGGTCTGACTCGGGGTCAGTTAAATCTTCTGTTCCGGGCTCTGCGGGCTCTTCAGGTGTTGTAGGCTCTGTTTGCTCAATTATCTCTTCTTCGCTGTATGTGGCCGTATATGTTGTCGCGCCTTTTACGGTATCTATTTCAGGAGTCCAGCCTGCGAAAGTATATTTTATATTGGCTGAATCGTCTCTTTTAGGAGTTTCTCCATTGTATTCAGGCGTCGCACCGTAGGCCACGTCTGTATCTGTTTCAAGCACTGTTCCGTCGTAGTCTTTCCAGGTGATCGTGAAAGTATCTATAGTCCACTGTGCATAGAGTGTAACAATATCACCATCTTTACTTGAAATATTATTTACTTCTTCATTAGCATAGGGCGTTCCGCTTCCATCCGCAGCTGTATTCCATCCGTTAAAAGATTTGCCTTCAAATGTAAATGCATTTTCGGTCAAAGCAATTTTGTCATCGTATATTCTGCTTTGATCATCCATATTTCCTTCGCCACCGTTGGAATCGTATTCAACAGTGTATTCTATGGGCGCGAATGTATATGTATATGTTTTATTTTCTGTAAGTTCATTTATCGTATCAGGGACATTATCCCAGCTTCCTTTGAGTCCGGTAACAAGGTTAACTGAAGGAATAGCTGATGCATTTAACTTAAGTTCTTTATCGCCCACATATTTAAAAACAGTTATAGTTTTTTCATCTTTAGTTCCGTCCTCCCATGAACCGTTGTTAACGTTGAAAGTTACTTCATAGCTTTTTTCTATCCAACGAGCATAAAGTTCTAAATCTCCTTTAATATTAATTGTGGCTCTATCTTTATATGAGTCTCCGGTACCATCTTCCTTTGTATTCCAGCAACCAAATGGATAATTACCATAACTAAAATTATTCCGTAAAAGGCTTATATCCTCATTTGGAATAACATATTGGATAATAGTTTTATCAGATCCGTCATTTGCATTAAACGCGACAGTACATAAAGTACCTGCACGAGATTCTATAGAACCATCTATTTCTCCGCCTTCCTTTACGAAAGAATTGTAACAATATACTCCGCCTCCTTTTTCATAAGCTGTATTATCCTTAATAGTTCCTTCGGTCATTGTGAAGGTTCCAGCATTATATACTCCACCGCCAAATTCAGCTTTATTCCCTTCGATTGTACCTTCGTTCATTTTGAAGGTTCCAGCATTATATACTCCACCGCCTTCAGAAGCTTTATTCCCTTCGATTTTTCCTCCGTTCATTTTGAAGGTTCCATAATTAAATACTCCACCGCCATAACTAATGTTATTCCCTGTGATTGTTCCTCCATTCATTGTGAATGATCCGTTAGTTTCTATATATACGCCACCCATCTTTGTACCAGCATGAGTTATTTTTCCGAAGTTATTTTTTTTATCATACAAATATAATGTGCCGTATACAACTATAGTATCAAAATTCTTAGTTTGAGTAATACTAAACCCGTTAAGACATAAGTGCACAGTTATACCGGACTTTATCTCCAATATTTCAGTTATGTTTATATTATCAGTAAGATACCAGTACCCGTCTTTTTCTCCAATGCCCATTAAGGTTGTCGCATCACCTATTGGTTTCCATCCTTTATGGTATTCGCAGTCAGTTTCCTCTGCCGAACACTTTTCATCATGCGCCACATGCTCCGCTGGTGTATCCTCAGCTTTTACCACCATAGGATTACCGATTACAGGCAATAACGCAAATATCATAACTGCCGTCAAGATAAATGATAAAATTCTTTTTACGCTTTTTTTCATCCTTGTTTCCTGCCCTTCTTTTTGTTCTTCTATATAGTTAATTGCAGTTAGAGGAGATTTTACTCACAAATTTTTGAAATTTTTTGAAAATTTTTTGAAATTTTTTCAAATCAAAAAGGCGAAGCAAATTGCTTCACCTTTTTTACATCGGGGGACGGGTTTTAGGCGTTAAATATTTACAGGTTTCAGAACCGGCAATTCAAAATCAAGGTTTTTGCAATTAAAATTGCACTTTTTCCGATTGTTTTTTGCTAAAATTTGCACTTTTTCCGTTAGAAAATCAACTTTTTTTACACTTTTTCTGATTCGTTTACAAAATTTTAGGAGCCTGACTCACGCAGCGTGTCTGGATCCGGTTTATTAGTAGTTGATTTCCTGCCCTTCTATGATGTAATCAGCATTCTTGATTCCATTCTTATCAACAAGATACTGAATCGTTACTCCAAGCCTTACAGAGATTCCTGTAAGCGTATCTCCTGCCTTTACAATATAGGTTCCGTTTCCTTTAGCACCTGT
>JAGCVT010000091.1 GCA_017962225.1 Lachnospiraceae bacterium | reverse complement strand
GATAACGGATTCAACGATCTTCTTAGCTTCTGCTTCGTCCCATGTAGCTGTCTGCTGAACAACCTTGTTCATCTTGCCTGATGCGAACTGAGCGTCAAGAGCACCTGTACGTCCGATCTGAGCATCTGAACCCATAGCACCCTGGATATGGATTACATTGTAAGAATCGAGGTTCTGTGCAAGTAACCAGTTAACTGCTGTTTCGCCTTCCTTGCTCATGTCTGAAACAACTGCTGCTTCGTAAAGGCTTTCGTCAACATCGATCATACGGTCGAAAAGGAATACTTTAATTCCGGCTTCTTTAGCTTTCTTTAAAACTTCATCCCAACCGGTTGTTTCTGCTGCTGAAATAAGCAGATAGTCAACACCTTCAGTGATAAATCCCTGAGCTGCCTGAAGTTGCTCATCGTTCTTCAAACTGTAAGCTGTCTTAAGTTCATAACCGTTAGCTGCAGAGAAAACAGCTTCCATGTCCTTAACGTTAGCTTCACGGTAACCTGATTCTGAAGGAGGGTTGTTTACAACACCAACCTTGATAGGTCCCTTTGATCCGCCTGAAGAACCTGTTCCGCCTCCTGTTGTACAAGCTGAGAATAAAAGCGTTGTAACAAGTGAAGCAATGAGAAGTAACGACCCAAATTTTTTCTTTGTCATCTTATTTTTTCCTCCTTATAATTTGTCGCACCGCGACTGTTTAACTGAATGATAGAGCATAAAAAAAAGAAGGTAAATCAAGCATCATACCGACTTGGTTGAATATAATCCTGATTTGCCTTCACTTTTTTAAAAACAGTTAAAAATTATTTTATTCCGGTTGATTTTGATACTGCGAACGATAATCCGACGGTGTCATTCCGACATTTTTCTTAAAGATATAACTGAAATAATGGGAATCGTTGTATCCTATCTCCGTTGCTATCTGAGAACTTTTAAGATTGCTAGTCTTTAATAGTTCTTTAGCTTTGCTTAGTCTTAAATATATAAGATATTCCGTAAACGACTGACCGGTTGTCTGAGAAAAAACGGTAGAAAATCTGCTCTTACTCATATTAACCGCTTTTGCGACATCCTGAAGCATCAGGTTCGCATTGGAATAATTTTGTGACATGTACAATTTAGCTTCGCTTATAACCGAGGGCACTTTTTCATCGGACACTTCGCCCATTTCCCTTACTCCTAAAATAACTGCACGCTCGTCTTTTCTTTCCGCAAGAAGATGTCTTATGTGTCTTGCACTCTTAAAGCTCTGGAATATTTTCTCGGGATTATCGACTATTTCGCCGATACCCACACGTATTTCCTTACACTCTGATCTTTCAAGTTCCTGTGAAAGGGATGTGGCAACGGCGTATGCTCTCTCTTCCGCATCTTCCGCGGTATCTCCTAAAACAAGCAGTCTTGTACCCGTACGGCTTGCGGATGCATTTACGATTCCGCCGCTGCTTTCCGCCAAAAGAGCCGCCGCCTCCTGACCTGTACCCGTAGGTGAAAAAGCCGCGTCAATAACAACGTAAAAAGGAGCAGGCACGGGACATCCCATGCTGCGAAGCTGTTTTAAAACATCATGCGCATCCTCTAATGCGGTTTCGTCAGAGAAAAGAGAACCGATGAGCTTTTCTTTTAGGAACTTGCCGCCGTCCTCCATTCTTGCACGAAGGCTTGCCGCATGCTCGAGGGTTTTTCTTTCTTCTTTTAACTGTGCGCTTACCTTATCAAGCGCTTCTCTTAAATCTGCGGAGTTAATCGGTTTTAAAAGATATTCTCTTACGCCGAGCTTGATGCACTGTCTTGCGTATTCGAATTCATCGTAACCGCTTAAAACTATAATGCCTATCCAGGGCATCTGGCTCTTTAATTCCCTGCAGAGTTCCAGACCGTCCATAAAAGGCATTTTAATATCGGTTATTACTATATCGGGGTTGGTGTCGCGAATAATCGGAAGCGCCATCTCTCCGTCAGGTGCTTCTCCGACAAGCGAATAAGGAGTATCTTCCCACGGGAAAGATTCTCTTATTCCTTCTCTTATTACTATTTCATCATCAACCAGAAATACTTTCATGTTCCGATATCTCCTCTTTCGTTCTGCAAGGTACCTTAAAGCTTACCTTCGTACCTTCCGAATTACTTTCTATCATAAGTCCGTCTGTCTGGTTATAGTACAGACGTATACGCATATTTACGTTTACGAGGCCGAAACCGCCTCCGCCGCCCTCGCTGACAGAAGGCTGGCCTTTCTTCATTCTTTCGTTTAAATCTTCAAGCTGTTCCTCAGTCATTCCCAGACCCGTATCGGAAACGGAAAATACAAGGAAACCGTCTTCGGCTTTTCCTTCAACTTTAATCATTCCGCCGCCACGTTTGATTTTAATGCCGTGGTAAAGCGCATTTTCGATTAAAGGCTGAAGCATCAGCTTAAGCATATAATATTCACCGATTTCATCGGGAATATCAATTTCATATTTCATTATATCGCGGTATCTTGTCTGCTGAATCTTAAGATAACCTTCGATATGTTTCTTCTCCTGACTGATGGGAATCCAGTCGGCACCTGATGAAAGGCTGATTCTGAAGAAATCGCTTAACGCACTTGTAAGCTGGATAACTTCGTCCTTTTCGCCTGCCTCCGCTTTCCACATAATCGCATCAAGCGTATTGTAAAGGAAGTGGGGGTTTATCTGTGCCTGAAGAGTTCTAAGTTCTGCCTTTCTTAATCTTTTGGCATCGAGTTCGCTCTTTTTCATCATGGCTTCCAGATCGTCGGCCATGGAATTAACCTGCCTGGTAAGGTTTCTAAGCTCCGTAACATCCGTGTCGGGAAGTCGCGCATCAAGAGTTCCTTCTGCTAAAAGAGTTGTGACTTTTTCAAGTTCTTCGATGGGCTGTCTTACAAAGAATGCAGTCTTTTTCATCGATCTGTTTCTGAACCATATTGCAAGAATAACTATGATTACTTCGGCAGCGGCAGTAATAATGATAACCCATAAAAGGCTGATACTCATCTTAGCGGAAGATTCGATTTCTTTGGCTACGTATTCGTTTAACATACTGTCGACAAGCGCAGCAACATCTCTGACTTCAACCAGCACTGCTTCGTTTTCAACTACCGGAACCTGCTTGTCAATATTGTCTCTTATGATATCGACATAATTTTCCAGCGTTTCCATAGTACGGCCTGCGACCATAAGAGAAAGCCGATTCTCTTCGCTTGTTTCCTCGGAAATTCTTTCTACCGTATCCTCCACATCATGCATCATGACATAGATTTTGCTCTCCGCAAAAGTCTCACGTCCGCTGATGATGTTCCATGCAGCTCCGGGAATGTCTTCCGCAACAACGGTTTTAAGGCCTGCAATTGTTTCCATTCTCTGAATGGAGCTGTGATATTTATACGCGTAAAAAAGCATCAGCAAAAGGCTGATAATAATGGGGAATACCAGCATGAGAACGATTCTGTGTGAAAGATCGTTTATTCGCCCGAGTATGCTTTTTTCTTTACCTGGTCTTTTCATCAATATCCTCTGTCGGGAATCTTTGAGGTATCCTGCTCATCCGAGAAAACCTGTTCTACCGGATGGATAACTTCGTTAACTTCTTCGCCCGCTTTAAGTTTGATTGCGGTCTCCATTACTTCTTTGCCAAGCTTGGGAGTACATTCAACCACGCAGTTGATTCTGCCTTCTTTTAAAACGTCGATGGCTTCCTGTCCGCCGTCAATCGAAATAATGATTATATCTTTGCCGGGAGCAAAGCCTGCCTTTTCAATCTCAGGCAGTGCGCCGAGTGTCATTTCGTCGTTGTGAGAATAAATAACATCAATACTGTCGCCGTATGTGTCGAGCAAATATCTCATGCACTCTGCACCGCGGCTCTTTAAGAAGTCGCCGTCTATGCTTTCAAGAACGGTCATTCTGCTGTCGTTTGCAATTGCATCCGCAAAGCCTGCCTGACGCTGTCTCATGGGAGTGGAGTTTTCCGTACCCGTAATCTCAACGATATTTACATGCTCAAGTCCAAGGCTGTCGGCTTTTCTTATAAGGTACTCACCCGCCATCACGCCTTCGTTATAAAAGTCTGCGCCGATAAGACATGTGGTAAGTCCTTCCTTTTGAGTACTTATGTCTCTGTCCACAAGGATAACCGGAATTCCTGCGTCCTTTGCTTCAGTAAGCACGTTGTCCCAGCCTTCTTCGACTATGGGCGAGAAAGCAATAACATCAACTTTGTATGCAATAAATCTTCTGATTGCGGCAATCTGATTTTCCTGCTTCTGATTGGCATTTTCAAACATCAGATTAACGCCGTAATTTTGTGCCTGATCTTCTATATCTTTTGTGTTACCGATTCTCCATGCACTCTCGGAACCAATCTGCGAAAAGCCTAAAATAAGACTCGAATCACTTTCCTGATTAGAGCCTTTGGTGCAGCCCGCAAACATCATAAAAGACATAATCAGGCCCAATGCCGTGCATAATATTCTTTTTAATAACCCTTTTTTTACAGTTCCCATATCTTTCATCCTCTTAAAAGCGGAATTCATTTTCCACATAAAAGTATATATTGAAAAGGTTTATTTGTCTTTAATAACTTTTTTAAACGGCATAAGCATTCCGTCGGTCATCTTGCCGTTCATCTTCTTTTTAAGTTTAGGATTTCTCATCATACCGCCGACTAAGTACATTGCAAGCATTGCGCCTTTTTTCTTCTGCGGGAAATCATAAAATTTATGTTTCTTATAAAACTTATGGTCCTCTCTCATAAGGCCCTGCATCTGCCAGATAAGGTCTCTGAATATCTTCATACCGCCGACACCGTAAAAGTTCTTCGGGGGCAGATATTTTTTATCAATGATATAGCAGAGCGACTCTGCGAGCTTGTCTATCTCTTTGTCGGGATTGTATTGATTGCTTGCAACTCCTGCCAAAGTATTGCCGCCGACCTGCGCTCTTGCTTCCATTAAGAGGCGGAGATTTTCTTCCGCATCAAGATTACCGTCAACAAGATACCCGACAGGTTTTCCCATCGTAACGGTACGATGTCCGTTGCAGAACTGTCTGTCGTCAAATATCTTAAAACGATAGCCCATGCTGTGGTCTTTTATGGTGTACGCATAAACAGTTGCATCCGCGGTCTGAATATTGTCTCTTAAGAATGAATCAAATCCGTCCTTGTAAATACATTTGCCGTCTGCCGCGCAGTTAAAGCATCCCAGACATCCGCCCGTAAAAGGAAACTCCGCGATATTAACAATTTCGGTCTCGCATGGAAGAACACTCTTCAGTCTTTCGCACATGTTTTCAAGACGGTTGTCGGTTGAATTGGAATAGTCTGCAACTATTACGATTCTTTTAGGAGCTTTTGCATTAATCATTGTTCCGACAGGATTTGTTTTCTTTAATTTCACAGGCTTCTTAACCTGAGGCAAGTCTTGTGAAAAGCCTTTTTTAATATTCCATAAAACAAATTCAAAGAAAGACAATGCTTCCTTCTGACCCTTGTCATGAAGCAGATCTTCCATGTCTGCAGAGAGTCCGCGGATTACCTTAAAGCCCATGTCCGCACAGTTTTCTTCAATGAAATTGTGCGCGGTAATATCATAAAAGTGAAGCGATGTGCTTACCTGTGTCGCATATTTGCTCGTAAAATCAATACCGCTCTCTTTCATCAGTTCAATAAAATGATGAAGCTGCGAAGGCACCAGAAATGTGTAAACGGGATAACAGAAAATAACCAGATCCGCGGACTTTAAGGGCGCCATCCAGAAATCTTTGTCAGTTTCCATTTTTCTTATTTGCCGGCCTACATGAAGCACTTTGTATTTATGGTCGGGAAAATGTTTTTTGATATAACGAAGCGTGCATAAAGTGATACTGTTTTTGCCGGTCGGTGAACCGTTAACAATGAGAATATTCATAACCCTCTCCCCTCATAAAAGAAAAATAAAAATACCAGGCACCCACAGGCGCCCGGTATAAAAATTTTAAATAATTACAGTTCTCTGTTTCTTTCAACGCATGCTTCCACAGCATCCATAACAACGCCTCTGAAGCCGCCTTCTTCAAGAACCTGTACCGCTGCAATAGTTGTACCTGCAGGTGAGCATACCATGTCCTTTAATTCACCGGGATGTTTGCCGGTCTCAAGCATTAAAGCGGCACTGCCCTTAACTGCGCTTGCAGCAAATTCGTAAGCCTTATCTCTTGTAAGGCCTGCTGCCACGCCCGCGTCAGCCATAGCTTCGATGAACATGAAAACATATGCCGGAGCGCTTCCGCTGATACCAACAACCGCATCCATCTGGCTCTCAGTAACTTCAATTGCTTTGCCGCATGCGGAAAGAATATTCATTGCAGTCTTCTTGTCTTCTTCGCTTACGTTTTTATTTGCACACACGCCTGTACATCCTTCACCGATAAGTGCGGGAGTATTGGGCATACATCTTACTATCTTTTTATCGGAACCGATATTCTCTTCAAGCCATGCGATGGTCTTGCCTGCTGCGATTGAAATAACAAGTGTGTCATTATTCCATGAATCTTTTATATCCGCAAGCATGCTGCCCATGAACTGGGGCTTAACCGCAAGAAGAACCACATCCGAGGCAGCAAGAACTTCCTTGTTGTCTAAAGCAGTCTTGATTCCGTACTTTTCGGATGCTTTATTTTTCATATTATCGTTTACGTCAAAACCGATAATGTTTTCTTTTGAAACAATTCCTTTGGAAACGATTCCTCCTAAAATGGCACCGCCCATGTTTCCGAGTCCGATAATTCCGATACGCATTTTTTTATCTCCTTTATATCACGGAGTCAGGCGCCCTGCGGGAGCCAGACACCTTTTCATTTACAAATTATAATAATATAAACTTTATTCTTCAAGAACAGCTTTACCATTTGGTTATGCCATCCTTCCACGCAGCAACAAGAATGCTCGCAATTTCATCAAAAGCCTTCATTCCGTCCTCAGGCATTGATTCCGAAGTGATTCTGTAAAATTCTCCGTCCACGGTAACCCTGACAACATATATTTTACCGGTCATTCCGACTTCGTCTTTCCACTTGGTCATTTTGTGTTTTTTGACCGCTTTCATGCAATCATCCAATACAGTTGCAGGTACCAGGCGCGCGGATGAATATTCGGGACCGCCGTCGTCCTTCGTGTATCTTACCATTATCAGGTATCCGCTGTAATCACTGGTGTAAAGCACAAATTCTTCCGAATCGTTACCGCCGATTGTCGCAACGACAGCTTCGTAATAATCGAATACGATATTGTCTCCGACAGCACTGTTTAAAAGATCTTCCTCGGTAAACTCAATCTGCGAAAGATCAGCCAGCGGCTCCTTTACGGGGTCAGGGTCTCCGATTTGAAAATTGTTTGAAGGTTTTTCACATCCAAAAAGAGATATCATCATTATCACCCCAAGTATAATTCCAAAACTTTTAAAAACAGATTTCATAAAAACTCCCGATAAGCATTTCCCTATTTATACGTTCATATTTTATCACATTACATGGCAAAATAGAATTTTAAATTAAATCAAGCGCCACCTTAAAAGAAATCATTCTCTCGGTCTCACTTGAATCAAACTTAATCACATAAGCCTGCATTTCCTGATCTATGGAGATGATGCTTCCTTCTCCCAAAATCATATGTTTAACCCTGCTGCCCTCGGGTAACAGATCGCTTTTGTCTTTAATTAGGAGTTTGTCGCTTAATTCGACATATTCTTTTGTTTCTTTTATGAGCGCATCGTTAGGCTCGTTTATGTATTCGAGGTACTGTTTTTCTATGTCAAATAAAAATCTTGAAGGGAAGCGCGGCGAGCCGTCGAAGTTTCTGCCGTTGGCTTCGGTTAAGAATAGTCTGTCTTTTGCACGGGTGATTGCAACGAACGCAAGACGTCTTTCCTCTTCCATCGCAACCTGCGTTCGGATTTTCTTTGAGGGGAAAATGCCTTCGTTTAAACCGCAGATAAATACGTTCTTAAATTCAAGGCCTTTGGCTGCGTGAATAGTCATTAATTTAACGCGGTCCTTGGTATCTTCAAGATCGGTATTTGTATAAAGAGCAATGTGCTTTAAGTAACTGTCAAGATTTGTCTCTTCGCCGCATGTAACTTCATAGTCGTAAACCGACTGTTTGAGTTCTGCGAGATTGTCTAATCTCTCCTGTGCGCCCTCGGTTCTTAACGCTTCTTCGTATCCGCTTAAATCCAGAACCTTGGTTAAAAGTTCGGATATGCTCTTGGTTTCAAAATTCTCCGAAAGCTTATTGATAAGCTCCAGGAATTCTGTTGCTTTTGTGCCTTTAAAAATCGGATTGTCGATGTTTTCTTTAAGCGAGTTAAAAAGAGTCGTCTGATTTTTTTCACTTACTTCCTCGAGGAATTTAATACGCCTCTCTCCCATGTTTCGCTTCGGAGTATTTATGACGCGCTTGAATGCCAGGTCGTCTGCCGAAACAAGCATTCTAAGGTAAGAAAGCGCAACCTTTATTTCCACGCGGTCGTAAAACTGTACACCGCTGTAAATGACATACGGAATCTGCTTTGTGAACAGAGCATTCTCAAGACTTCTTGTCAGAAAATGCGATCTGAAAAGAATCGTCATGTCCTTAAAATTTTCATTATTCTTTTCTTTTATCTCAACAATTTTTTCGGCTATAAAATCAGCCTCGTCATCTGCATTCTTCGCAAAGTATGCTGCGGTATTCGCACCCTCGCCTCTAATTGATACAAGATTTTTCTCTTCTCTGTATTTGTTCTTTGCAATAAGGGAATTTGCAACATCAATCACGCTTTTAACAGAACGGTAATTGTCGTTCATCATAATAGTTTTCGTGCCTTTAAACTTTTTGTCAAAGTCTAAAAGATAATGAATATCCGCGCCGCGCCATGTGTAAATAGTCTGGTCGGGATCTCCTACGACGAAGAGATTTTTATGATAATCCGAAAGTACTTCCATTAAGTCATACTGCGGCTTATCAATATCCTGAAATTCGTCAATCATGATATACATAAGTCTCTTCTGCCATTTTAAGCGGGATTCTTCGTTTACCTTGAATGTGTAAAGCGTAAAGATAATAAGATCGTTATAATCGAGGCCGAAACATTTCTTTTCCTGATAGAGATAACCGTAAAAGATAATGTCCTTGGGCGTAATTGCTGAATCGTACTTTTCTTTGAGCGTTTCGAGCGACATATCGAACATGTCGATGTAATAGTCCGGACGCTCGAAGAGTTTTAGCATTTCAATCATATCGCGTGCTTTCGAAAAAGTCATATCGCGAAGGGAAAGGTTTCTCTCCTCGTAAATGACCGAAAGCATGGCGTCGATATCGGAATTGTCCAAAACAAGAAAAGACTTCGGGTAATTAAACACGAAGCTTTCTTCTTTTAAAACGTTTGCACAGAAACCGTGGAAGGTATTGATGTACCCTGTGTCTCTGTCGCCCGTGAGCATATGAATACGCTGCCTCATTTCGTTGGCAGCTTTGTTTGTAAAAGTAACACAAAGAATATTGCCGGCGGGAATGCCGACTTCATTGACAAGATATGCAAATCTGTGCGTAAGCGTTCTCGTCTTACCGCTGCCCGCACCCGCTATTACGCGCACATATCCTTCGGTAGTTGTAACCGCTTCTTTCTGGGAAGCATTTAATTTATCCAGTATCTGCTCTGCCATATGATATACCTTTTTTACCCTGATAGATGCATTATATCATAAAGCGAACAAACTTTCGAGTATTATTTTAGTTTTTTAAGAATTCTTTCCATTCGCTCGTTCTTTACATGCCACACGTTTGTTAGGGGCCAGGGAAGATCGAGGATATACTGCCTGTCTTCGGGGGATAAGGCTTCAAGAGATTTCTCAAAGGCGTCCTTGTTTTGATAAATGCGCTTACCGAAATCTATCTCAACATATTCCTTTAATTCCGTATCCTCCGTGACAACCTGCTTAAAAGAAGTTCTGCCAAGACTGTCCTGCACTTTTTCATAAGTTACGCGCTTTTGTGATTCGGCCGAAGGTGCATCAAGCAGTATCACGCCCGTGTAGATAAAATGCTTCCATACCGTGTCGCGGATTTTTTCGACAGGAGTCGGAAAATCGAGTCTTTTATGAATTTCACTTACAGAATACCCTTTATCCGCCAGGGCACGAATCGCATCGCCCGAGGCAAAATCAATCGTAAAATCTGCAAGAGCTTTTTTGAAGTATTTATCGCTCATTTAATCACCATACAGTTATAGAAATTTTATTTGAGCCTTTTGTATAATAAATGGTACCTGAAGCTGTTTTACATTTATACAAATCTTCGTCGATGCCTTCTTCAGGATCATATTCGATATGAATCATGTCGGGCGAAGGATGTTTTTTGACTATGGTGAGGCCCCTTATGTCTATGCCGTCATGCTGGAATGTTTCCATTTTGAATGTTCCGCCCGTAATATAAAGCGTACCGGTTAAGGTCAAATGTCCGCCCTTTCCGACACTTATGGCATCATAATCCATATTGGGAAGCGTGCATTCACCGATATCCATCGTAACATCGGTACAAATGTAATAACGATTGTTCGAGGTCTGT
>JAGCVT010000090.1 GCA_017962225.1 Lachnospiraceae bacterium | reverse complement strand
TCCTCTTATGATAGGATATATCACCAAAAGAAAGCACGAACTCAGCGATTTCGGAAAAATCTACACCAAGGAGCTGGAAAAATACAAAAATATCAATACAACAAAGTGATTTTTGCCCATTTATTGTCCTGTTTTTTGCGATAAATCTTTTTTATTTATGACATTTTGTTATTATTTTATGTCAAAACCTATATTTTTAGGGAATTTTGGTTAAGTATAGTAAAGTCGTTACCGATAAAAAAATTATAAAAAAATAGTTGATAAACGGTTAAAATAATGATGGACAAACTTCCGGGGCCAGGAAGTCATAAAATTGTCCACATGCCGTCTATTAGGCACTTTGCCGACTTTTAAGGTTTCAAAAAAAAGTTGACATAAGATGAAAATAATGCTAAAATCAACTATCATTAAAAAATGCGTTGGGGTTGTTATTCCCGAATTTGCCCGAAATGGCAAAAAACAGTTAATAATGAAATCTAAAAAAATAATTCTTTTGGAGGATGGGTAAAATGAAGAAAGGATTTAAAAAACTCGGTGCCGTACTGCTTACTGTTGCAATGGCACTCGCGATGAATTCAACAGTGTTCGCCGTTGGCATGGATGGCGAAGCGGGTCGTATCGGTGAGTTTACTTCTCCTGATACAGTTGTTAATCAGGAAAAAAATGTAGTTATTTATAAAGAAATTACTGCATATAATCCTGAAACGTGTGAAGTTAATGCACCGACAATAACATATAATTACACAATAGGTGCAGCTACTGTAGCCAGTGGCACAAAAGTTACAGACAATGCATCCAGACATACTTCAGGAAACGTACAGGTAGAAGTAAAAGCAGGTGTAGGAGCACCGACAATAACAGGTACCGATGCAGGTGTTCTTGCTATAACTCCTGGTAATCAGCTTAATGCTTCTCAATACGGAACGGCAAACCGTTTTGATTTAACTGTTAATTTTTCCACAGTTACCGAATGGACAGGTGCCGGCGTATATCGTTATGTGATAGAAGAAACCACCACAGCAACTACTAAGAATTCCGCAGGCATTGAAGAAGGAACTACTCCTAAATCACTGTACTTGGATGTATATGTTGATGGTAGCGGAAATATTTATGGTTATGTTCTTTTCACAAACAATACTTCCATCGATGGTTCAACCAGCGAGGATACTGCTGCAAGTACAGCTGGTAAGATTGAAGGATTTGTAGATGATGTAGATGATTATGTGTATTCTTCTACTGATACTTCTACAGCAGATAAGTACTATACATTCAACGTAGAACTTAAGAAAGTTGTTGTGAATGATAATTATGCATCAACAAATCATACTCAGTTCCCGTTTACTGTAACATTGGATAACTCATCTGTAACGGCTGCAGTTCTTCCTATTATGACAGTAGGTACTAATGCAACACAAGGAGCATTAAGTGCTTCTGCAATTGGAACTGGAACAAATGCTACAGTATGGAATCCGACTATAGCAGATGGTGCAACAGTTAAGTATGTTGGTATCCCTTGCGGTACAACTATTGATGTTTATGAAACAAATAATGTAACAGGTGTAACTTACAATTCTGTTTCAACTAATGCAGATACAGATGCTACCGATAAGACTATTAATAATGGTGATGATTCTAACACTGCAACTATTGATTGTACTACTGCCCTTACCGCTGCAACAGAAAACCATACCGAAACTGCAAGTAAGGCTCTCACATTTACTAACACATTGCTTCAGATTTCACCTACAGGATTTGTTGTAAGATTTGCACCTTATGCATTAGTACTCTTTGGTGGTATCTTCTTAATCGTTCTTGGTGTAGTTCTTTATAATAGAACTAAAAGAGAAGAAGCATAATTAATGCTAAACTAAAAGTTATTGATTAATTAGAAAAAAATCCGATGGCCAGGATTTAAGGCCATCGGATTTTTCCCTTTTATAGGGGAAAAAGGACACGTAAATGACGGACAAACCTAACGCAAAATGATGATAAAAAAACAGTTTTTTTAAGAGTCCTAAAATTTGAAAGAAAGGATAGAACGAATGCATCGCACAAATAAAAACGAACTGATAGATAAGCTTAGTATTGTGGGCATTCGTGTTCTCGTTACCGCATCACTTCTTTTGGGATTGTCGCTAATGCTTTTTAGCGGATATGCTATCTACGAACAGTTATATACACAAAACAGAGCATTCTCATCAGGAATTATAAATACTGCAGAAGTATATACCGTGGAAGCACAGGAAAACCTGGTTCAGACATATAAAGATTACAGAGCATGGCTTAAGATTGATAAAACCAGCATCAACTATCCGGTAATGCAGTCAGACGATGATCTTTATTATGCTAATCATAAGGATGATGGAACCATAAGCCCTTCGGGTGCTATCTACATGGCTGCAGGAAATACGGCAGATTTAAGTGATGACTACATTTTAATCTACGGACACCATATTACAAACGGTGCAATGTTTGGAGATCTGGATCTTTTTCTTGATAAAGATTTCTTTGACAGCAATAGCGGAGGTACATTTGTTTTTCCTGATGGTAGTGTTTATGACTTACAACTCTGGGCAGTAGTGAATACGGATGCTTACGAAGATGAGGTGTATTCTGTAGAAACACAGGAATTTGATGATGTTGTTGAATATGTAAATGCATATTCGAAATATATTAAACCATCAGCAATAGATAATGCTAAAAAGATAATTGCACTTTCTACTTGTCAGGATGCAATCACAAACGGAAGACTTGTAGTTTTTTATACACTCAAAGAGACTCCTAAGCAGCAGACAGCAACAACTACAACGCCTGCTACTGAGGACACAACTGAGATTGATACTACTCCTATAGCAGGCAAGCCCAATACAGGTGATGGTACAACGACTATTGAAGATAAACCTATAACACCGGATAAGCCTGAAACAAATGATAAACCTGATAAGCCTGTAGAACCCGATGATAATCAGACTACAACTCCTGAAGAAATTGATACTACACCGACGAGCTGGTGGGTACCGAGCGGAAGCTCATATGGACAGAAAGCATGGGCAATAATCAATTTGCTCTGTCTCATAGTAACAGTTTATATACTGATTCCGATTTTCTTCTTGAGAAAGAAATATGGCCGTGTCCATAAGATGCGCAAAGTAAACAAAACAAAAGAATCACTCTTTGATGCACAGGATATGTCTCCTGAAGACTGGAAAGAACGTGAAAGAATCATGAAAGTCGCAACACAAAAGAGTGATAACGGATATGTTTCAAAGGATCTTTTCAGCAAAGCTGTAGAAGAACTTTTCTTTAGGGTTAAAGTATTTACCGGAAAGTTTATCACAGGAATTATTCTTGAAGTTATCTTTACAGTTGCAGGAGTGATTATATATATCCTCACTGAAGATATGACGCTTCCGATGGTTTTAATCGATAAATGGACGCCCGTAATGCTGCTCCTTATGATCGGAAGCATGCTAGCAGATTTTATTCTTACCAGATATAAGAGACCTAAAAAAGACAGAAACAAAGAAAATGAAGAAAATGAGATTAGATTAAATGATTAATCCCGTAAAAAGGATTTGACCGAATAAAAAAATTCGGAGAGATTGAATGAAGAAACGATTACTAACAACCTGGTTAATTGCATGTATGATGATTAGTCTCGTAGGTCAGACTCCGCTCGTTGCTTTGGCAGAGGGAGATGACACACGAGTTATTCCTGTGCCTGAAGGACTTCAGGAACTGTTGGTAAGTGAAGTTCCCGAGACACCTACAGTTCAGGATGAAAACATTGTTGTTGAAATTCCTGAAACGATAACAGAACAGGATGAAAATGTTACAGTCGATAATACTGATACAGAGATTATCCAGGATGAAATTATATTAGAAGATACGCCCGGTATAGAACTTGTACAGAATGAAGAAAATGTTGTTGAAGAAACAACTGATTTTCAGAATGTTCAGGATGATAATACGGTTGAAGAAACTCCCATAACTCAGATTGCTCAAAGTGAAAATATTATCGTTGAGACAACTGAATGCATTGAAAGAACCGTAGATGCTGAATTACCTCAGGGCGCACTTAATTATGGCGATATCGTTCGTGTAAGCGGTCTTATGCCTAAGGATGCAATCGTAGAAGCAATTCCTGTAAATGTAGAGATTGAAGGTCAGTCAGTTCTCCTTGCGTACGACATTACCATTTACGAAAATGAAGAAAAGAAGAACGCAGGTACCAGCTGGCAGCCTGGTGAGGAAGGCCTTTCCGTTGAATTTATAAGCTCTGCACTTGAGACAACCGAAGAAGAAGTTAACATCTGGCATATGGAAGATACCGAAGAAACTCCCGAATATGTTACAGCTGCTCCTTCACCTTACGGTTCAGTTGAATTTGTAGCAGAAAGCTTTTCAGTATACGTTGTAACTTCGACAAAACTGACAGCAACAATCGTTGCTTCAGACGGTAATACATACGAGATAAACGTAACTTACACAAACCAGTCAGGCATTCCGATGGATGGAACCAAACTGGCAGTTTCAGAGCTTAAATCCGGCGATGAAGGATACGACGAATACATCGAAGAATCCGCATCAAAGGTTGGGACAAAAGCAGAAGATTTAGAATTCTCAAAAGTTTTCGACATAAAGATCGTTGACGAAAACGATGAAGCAATCGAATACGAACCTACAGGCGACGTGGATGTCAGCATCCGCGTTATTGGCGTTTCTTTAAGCGAATATCCTCAGGTAAATGTACTCCACTTTGTTGAAGACAGAAATGACGAAAACTTCTTAGTATACGATGTAGATTCAACTGTAAACGGTGAAAGCGTAGAATTTACGACAGATAGTTTCTCAGTTTATGTAATTGTAGGTCATGAAGGTGGAGATATTGAAACACCGCGTATTACAATTAATTTCCTTGCACCAGTTACAGATATTGATAGTCAGGAAAACAATGAAAATGGTATTTACAGTTATACTGTTGGATCTTTCTCCTTCTTAAATAAAGCAGGCGATTGGCAAACCACACAGATTGTGCAGGATGGTGAAACACTTGAAAGAATTTCCAACCCGCCTAACCTTGCTAATAAATTCTTCTTTGGTTGGTATATTGTAAATGTTACTTCTAAAGGTGCTGACTATACATTTAGATGGACAGCTTCCCCTAAGCACCTTCCGTTTGATATTCCTATCGGCGTCTCTGATAATGGAGATGGAACCTTTACTATGTCATGGACTGTAGATGGTGAGTTATTCACTGAAACAGCCGAAGTAGATGATACGGATTACAGTGCACATATTTATGTAGCACCTATTTATCAAGATTACTGTTTCGTTAACTTCCATGAACTGGCATACGCAGTAAGCAATAATTCCAACTTACTTACACGTAAACTTGTCATCTTGGGTGATGACGGAGTTGAAAATGTCTTAATCAGTGACGTTAGTGCCCAGGCAACTGATACTATACGTCGTATTTTCCGTGGCTGGCAGTACAGAACCAATGATACTTGGATTTCTGTTCAGACCATGGATAATAGTGCAAATGTTATTCGTAAAACCATAGATGTTACCGGTGATACAGATTTGTATCCGTACTTCCAGGAAGGTCGTTGGATTTACTACAATGTGGGAGACAGTGGTAATGGTGCAAAATATGTACCTGCACAGTTTAATCTTGCGGAATTCAATACGCAGGATGGTGGCGCCAGTGTTGGTGGTAATATCACAAGTCTTCCTACAACAAATCGTGTAGGATATGAATTTGGTGGTTGGCGAGTAATTGTTAATAATGATACTGAAAATCCTCAGTTTGCTTTAATATCTGATTCTGATGGCAACATATTGTCAAACTTTACATATACGGATAAAGATGGCAACGCAATAGCGCCTCCCGTCGGATGTACCGACACACTTGTTTCTGTAAACGAGTCTTATTTGGATAACGATCTGAATGTTCTTACCGGTGTAGCATTTACGGTTCAAAACGGTGTACTTACAATCAAGTATCCTTTGAGTTCTCTTACTTTGTATGCGCTGTGGACAGAGAAGGCAAATGCACCTGTTTCTATTGTTATTTGGAAACAGAAGACTGCAGATAGTCCCGATGCAACGGATGATGAAAAAACATATGACTATTATGCTCTTTCGGAAAGTGTTCTTCCTTCAGTTGTTTATAGGAATTCCGGATTATTGGCTGATCAGTTGGGATTAGGTGCTTATGAGGGATTAGTTACAAACAATGCCACAAAAGATGATTTTGTAGGTTTTGTTTACTCACGCACAGAAATGAGCACCCCGAAAGTTCGCGGTGATGGCTCAACGGTTGTTAATGTTTATTACGATCGTATTACTTATAATCTTAAGTTTGTATTTGCGAGAATCCAAACTGATGCTGCTGGTAATAATACAGGAAACTATTATGTTCCAACATTAGATGGTTCGTTCAATCCACCTTCTGAAAGTAATAAGCAGACATGGCAAGCGTACTGTACAGAAGGTTCAGGTTTGAGATGGGATTCTGTAGGAACAAGCAATCTAGCATCTATATGTACTTATCCTTCAGATAAAATTCAATCAGAAGTTTATAAATATGGGAATAATAATAGTTATCGGTATTATTTCTACGTAATTAAAGCAAATTATGGACAGGATATTTCAGAGGAATGGCCAGGTTACAGTTATTTTCCTATCGTTGGTTCGAGAACTCTTACTAGTTGGTGGAGAATGCGTGGGACTCAAGGCTATATTGGACCAGGACAAAACGATACAGTTAAAGGTTTGATTACGACGATTGACAAGCCAATTATCGGTCGAATTGATGATGGAGATGGAAACTTCTTGATTGCCAGCTACAGAGGCAGTACTCCCAACAACTGGACTTATAATATTTATCTTGAAAAACTTGATGGAGTAGATTATTCAGGATATACCTCGGAAACACGTAACGGAAGAGAGTATTATTTAGCGAGCAGTTTTCTAGCTCGTTCAAGCAGTAATAGTGCAGGACAACAGAATGCTCCTGCTTACACAGGTTTTACAGAGGTAGAGCATACAAATCCGACGAATCTGACAATGAACTATTATTATAAGCGTTTGGATTACACATTTACATTTGACTACAACTATCCTGTAGAGGTCGGATTAGGCGATAAAAAAATATCGCCTCCTGATACTATTTATTATCAGGCATCTTTGGCTGATTATAATTATGTTACAAACCCCACAGATTTGGTAAATGCAATTAGACCGTCAGATAGTGAAATTCCCGATCATTATGAATTTTTAGGATGGTTTGAGGATGCTAAAGGAACGAAGGAATTTAGTTTTAATACTACTATGCCTGCAGCAGATAAGATTGTCTATGGTAAATGGGAAGCTATTTACTATAGTGTTTTAGTTGATCCCAATGGTGGTGTTATCGATCACATCAACTATTCCGAATCTATGGATGGCGAATATTCCACTTTCTATTTGGATGGGTTTACACCTGCTAACAGCTCGGACGCTAAATGGATTGCGGCATGGGACGCTAACGGAGATAGGATTGGTTCTATGCCTTCGTGGGCTACAATTCTTAGAGCAAAAGGAAATGGTCACAAAACTTCGCAGTCAACATACTTTAGCGCACGTTATGGTACAGCCATAAGTGAGTATGAATTGGAAAGAAAATATGTAGAGTTTGATGGTGAAGATGATGGCACCAAGCTTTACTATGTTAATATGCAGTTCAATTCAACTAGTGGAGAATGGGGTCTCCATAGTGATATGAGAAATGCATTATATCTTACTGCAACACAGTTGGAAGCATATTATAAGTACTGTAAAGCAGCCCAGGCTTGGCATAATGTTTCACGCCCGGGTTATTATGATGGAACAATTCCTGATACATTAGAGGATTTTAAAGATTTATATGTTAAAAAGAAAAATGACGGAAGCTTTGCACTGTATGAAGAAAGGGATAGTTCTTCATATGCTTTTGTTGGTTGGTATGTTGTTGACGATAATGGAACGATTTCCGACAACCCTTATAGCTTCGCAAATGCAGTAGAAGGTCCGATTTCCCTTCGTGCAATTTGGCGTAAAATAGGATCGTTTTACATATCTTATGATCCTGTATATATTCTGAATGATAACGGCAATACAGTTACAATTAACGGTATTATATCTGCGTGGACAGATCCGGTGGATGTTAATTCAGAAAATTACAATGATGGCGCAACTACTACAACGCTTCAACAGCCTACGGGTATAACCGTTAATGGTTTTGATGCAGGAGATAATTACATATTCCGTGGATGGCAGGTAGTGGGAATTACACTGGATACGAACGGAAATACTCAGTACACACCTCTACATCCCGGTGTTTATTATCCTGAACCTACTGTATTTGTAATAGATGCATCAGATGCTGATTCCAGCGGATGTATTCATATGCAGGCAGTCTATCAGTCTGTAAACGAGTCCGATTTAAGACCTGAAGTAGCCAATCTGATGCTTAATGCCAATGATGGCTTTATTACAACTAATGGAGGCAGTTCACGTCTTGCTTCGGATGAAGATATTACCGTTGAATCCGGTTGGGGTGTAGGAACTGTAATAGAAGACGAATCTGAAAACGAAGTTGTATTTGGTGACATGCAGTCAAACGATGCGGTGCACCTTTACAAGTATGCAATCAGACAGGGTGCAATGGATCCGCCTTATGACAACAGCGGTCTTTACTTTTATCATCCTAACCATTATTTGCTGATTGGTTTTGATGAAAAATCTGATTATACACATAAGCTTACAGAGGGCAATTCCGCAGATAATACGGATAATCCGTATGTTCCTCATTATGCAGCGGATGCAGTTATTTCAGTACAAAGAACGGATAGCGAAAGACTATATGCAGTTTGGGAACCGATGGTATACGTAACATTTACCAACCGTACTAAACAGCCAGTGACATTCACTGTGAGCGGTGAAGAGGCAATGAAAGTTGTCAATGAGGTAACAGGTTTATTCAGCCGTGAGAAGTTTACGGAAACCACAATTACTCTGGCTAAGGATGAGAGTATTAAGCTGGTTATGCCTGAAGGCGCAGATAAGAGTATTACCATTAACGGAACCAATACAAACACCGCTCAGTTGCTTTCTATCAGTAGTTATCATCAGCAGGAGGATGCAGCACATCTTTCCGGCACTACAACGGCTGGAACTTACCGCTCCTCGGGTGCAACTTATAATTTGAGTGACACTTTGATTGAGGATAAGGTTGGTGTGCTTGTATTTTTCGAAGGAGAAGATACGGTTTTCTATGATGTAAATGGCGGCGCTTGGACTGATACCTCCAGAACAGGAAGTGACAGAAATACTGTTATAAATAATAACAGTCTGTTATTTGTGGATGAAGATGGTCTTCCTTATGCACCGTTAAATCTTCCGGTTGAAGCACCAGAACCTACAGAACCGACAAGAGCTGGTTACAAATTTGTTGGTTGGACTGTGGATGAGGAAGCAGCTAAATGTGATCCTGCAGGATATACATTACCTGGAACAGATCCAACTGCTAATATAAATAATATGGCAGTCATTAATAATAATCTTCTCTGGGATTTCAGCGAAATACCAACTGAAGGTATGACTCTCTATGCTATTTGGGGAGAAGAAGTTACTGTAACATTCCATTTAACTGCTAACCATACATGGCAGGAAACAAATAATACAGACTATGTTCCTGGAAATAATCGTACATATGTTGTTACTCTTGCAAAGGGGGATACAGTTAATTCGCCTATTTCGCCTAAATGGGCAAACAATGATTCTGCTATATTTTATCGCTGGGCGAATGATAATAGTCATCAAGGTGCAATAAAAAATGTTGGGGAGATAGATAATATATATAACTTTGGCATTCCTGTGACTAATAATTTGGATTTATATACATCATGGATTCAGGCGAAATATATTGATGTTGATATTTCGAAGATTGTTTCAAGTAGAATTAGTGAGGACGAAGAAAAATACTTTAACTTTAAGGCGGTAGTTACAACTACAACTTATACAGGGACTGCTTCACGTGGAAGGACTAATTGGTCAACAATTATAGACCAACAGGTTTCTTCTGAAGAACATACGTTTACACTCAAACATGGAGATAGATATTTATTACCGTTATATTATCTTGACACAGCATCAACAACACAGATTAATAATTCTAATGGATCCAGTGGAACTGCTACAATTTACTATCAGTCGGTCACAATTACAGAATCGTCTGATCCGAATTTCGAAATATCTATTAAAGTAAATGGCATTTCTTCAGATGAAGCAATCGTTTCAACTATAGGAACAGCACCATCGAATGTTAATAATAATCAATATGGATGGTCGTATGTTACTGGTAATAATAATAGGAGAACTTATACGCTCCACAGTATACCAAAATATTCGGCTAATACTAATCCTGCAGCTGAAGTTCCAGTTGTTTTCACCAACACACGTGACAAGACGGATGTTAAGGTTACCAAGATTGTAACACCGGACGATTATTTAACCGGTGATGAAACATTTAACTTCACAGCTACTTATAAGGACAGTTATAATCAGACAGTAACTCCGCCTGCTCTTACAGGTTATGATGCTTATGGCTATGCTGTTAACGGAAATACTGCATCTTTCGCTTTGAAAGACGGTCAGGAATTCATTTTACGAGGTGTTCCTATTGATGGAAGCGTAACAGTGACAGAAACTGCAATAGGGTGGACAGCGACTTCGGTTAATGATAATGACAGCAATGATACTGACGGGGCCACATTTACACTAAGTTCGGTTCCGATAACTGATGGCGGCATAACATTTACGAATGCTCGTGATACATATGATGTTACTGTAACAAATCAGGTTGCACCGGATCCGTATGGAGATAAGACGAAACCATTCACTTATACGGCTACATTATGGGACGGTGATACACAGGTTGTATTCCCTAGTACAATTACTGACGTGACTTTTACCAATGGCCGAAAGAATATGACCTTTACGTTAAAGCACGAACAGGAGTATATAATCAGGAATCTTCCTGGCGGATATAAACTTGTAGTTACTCAGACAGAAGATGCGGATTATGAAATCGAATCTACCGGAAAACAGATTGCGAATAATATCGCAATAACGGATGGAGATACGGCAAATGATAACATATTTATCATTAGTGCTATTGGTGTCGATGCTCAGATAGATTTTGTCAACACACTTAAAAAAGGTCAGTATACCATTACAAAACATGTTCAGTTAGAAGCCGGACAGACTATGCCTGAAAATAAAACATTTGACTTCACGGTAAGACTGCTTAAAACGGCAGGTTCTCAGAATCCCGAAGAAATCAACACAGAGCTTAAGGCTGCTGTAGAGGCTGCAGGTGCAACTGTTACGGATACTGATAATGACGGAAAATATGATGCGATTCTCTTTAGCTTTACTCACGATCCCGGCAATGGAGTTGATTTAACATCCGTTGATGGCGCGGAAATTACGCTGACAGGTCTTCCGGTTGGTCATTTCCTTCAGGTAACCGAGACTGCTCTCGGATATGCTGCTTATATTAACAACATCCGAACAGAATCAACAACTGTACAGATAGCTGAGGGTGATAACGGAAACATCAATTACATCAACCGTCCTGCTTCTTCAATCTTGAAGATTCAGAAAACCGATGCTTTGGATTCATCTCCGATACAGGGCGCTAAATTCCGACTTTATAATGTTAAGGGCGGAAATCAGAATACATTGTTTACATTAACATCGGATAATGATGGCTGGCTTACTTATACAGAGTCTGGAAACGTCAACAATGTTCTTTCACTTGAAAACGGTACATACTACATGGTTGAAACCGATGCACCAAACGGATACAGGAAATCAGCCGATGTTATCACTATTGTGGTTAATAACAGCGAAACCAATCCTCAGGACAGGATTAAACTTGGAACAGGAAGCGTTGGAACACTTACATGGACCAGCGAGACAGAACCGTTCATACTTACTGTAACCAACGAAAGAGTAGATATCGCTCCTACAAATTACAGTAACAAATTCTTACCTTTTGCTCTCATTTTCATGGTTAGCTTGCTGCTTTGCAGTACTCCAATCATAGCAAAAATGAGAAAGAGAGAAGAAGAATATTAAAAAAACAAACTCACAAAGTATTAAAACTCCCTGATTTTCAGGGGGTTTTTTGCATGGGACGAGGCCTTTAAACGGTTAAGATTTGTTAAAAAAATGACGATATAATATATGTGAGGATAAATGATAAAAATGATAAATGGTAACCATAGTCCATGAGAAGTCCACATGCCGATAAAATAGGCATTTCTTGAATGTTTGTCCATCAATTTAAGGTTGACATAAAACACAAAAAATGATAGAATAATCTATCGAGAATGTGTAAATGATTATTGATTGATTTTTTAATATTTTAGGATTGCCAAATAAGGCAACATTATCATAGATTGACAAGTTAACAATTAGTACATCGGATGGGGAAAATGAAAAGAGGAAAAAAGAAGGGGAGAAGTGCTACGCGCACCAAAAATAAAACATTACTATTTTTAGTTAGTTGAGATCCGGTGGCTATAATTTATTATAGTTGTCGGGTTTTTTACCTTAAAAACAGGGAAGAGGGAGAATAAATGGATTCATTGGAACAAAAAAGAGCAGAAAACTTAACTGAAAACATGACTGAAATTTTGACTGAAAACTCAACAGAATATGGGACAGAAAACTTAGCTGAGTACGAAACAGAAAGTTCAACGGAGTATGAAACACAAAGTTCAACAGAACAAACAACAGAATACTCAAGAGAAAGAACAACAGAAAAACCCGTCTCTAACACAAACGCTGAGAGCAGTCATGATACCGAAAAACTTATGAAACAGATTAATCGTTACGAGAAGGGAATGAGGAACTATCACTGGTTCTTAATTTACCTTGCAATATTCCTTCTTGTGATATGGGTTCTGTTCTTCAAAATTATCGGAATTACTCATATGCCCAACCTGGATATGACACCCAGAGTAGACGGAGGAGATCTTTTAATCTTTTACAGACTGGATAAAAATGCGTCATTCCAGGAACTCGTAGTATTTGAGAAAATAATTCCGGATGAGACGAAGAAACGACTTATGGTTGGTCGCGTAATCGGAGCTCCCGGAGACACAATAGACATAAGCGAAAATAACAGGCCAATCGTAAACGGGAACATCCTTGTAGAAGACATGATTTACTATGACACTCCTAAAAGAGACGAGAGAGTAAATTATCCCATAACGCTTGGCGAAGATGAATATTTCATACTGGTTGATAACCGAAAAGAAGGTCTGGACAGCAGATATTTCGGACCGGTTAAAAAGAAAGAATTACTTGGAACCGTTATTAATGTTATAAGACGAAATAAACTTTAGAGAAAATGATAAGAATTCAAAAAATACAAAGAAAGGAGAGTACGGATGCATCAGTCAAATAAAAGAGAATTATTAGATAAATTTGGTCTTGCGGGCATTCGTGTACTCTTCGTAGCATCACTTCTTTTAGGATTGGTGCTCGTAGTTTTCGGTGGATATGCAATCTACGAACAGCTTTATACGCAGACCAGAGCGTTTTCCACTGGAGGATTAAAAGCCGAGGAAGTTCAGTCTGTTGAGGTACAGGAGAACCTGGCACTTCAGAACAAGGACTACAGAGGATATCTTCAGATAGATGGAACACACATAGAATATCCTGTAATGCAGGACGGCGACGAACTGTATTATGCATTTCACAATCCGGAAGGAAATACAAGCCCCACCGGATCAATCTATATGTCCGCATTCAACAAATCAGATTTAAGCGATGATTACATTGTAATCTACGGACACCATATGGATGCCGGCGCTATGTTCGGCGATTTGGACAAATTCCTTGATAAAGATTTCTTTGACAATAATACCGGCGGAACGTTTTCATGCCTCTCCGGTTCATATAAACTTGAGCTTTGGGCAGTGGCAATTACAGATGCCTACGAAGACAGTGTTTACAATGTCGGCAGCCTGAGCTTCAACGATGTCGTTGAATATGTTAACAAATATTCACGTTACATCAAACCTTCAGCATTGACAAATGCAAAAAAAATCATAGCGCTTTCAACTTGCCGTGACACGACTACGAATGGCCGATTGGTTGTTTATTTTACCCTAAAAGAAAATCCTTCGCCTTCAGGCTCTTCTACGGAAGACGGAGACAATCCGACTGGAAGTGAAGTATCCACTACCGGCAAGCCGGGTACTTCCACAGGTGAAAAAATTACACCGGATGGAGACGATAAGCCCGACACAACAAAGCCGGATACAACAAAGCCCGATAATAATCCTGTAACTCCTGATGAAAAAGACAAAGACGAAGACGGCAAAGTTGATATTACCGACAATTGGGTACCGGGCGGAAGTTCATACGGACCTAGAGCATGGGCGCTTATTAACCTGCTTTGCCTCATAGTAATAGTTTATATACTTATCCCGCTCTTATGCTTGAGAAAGAAATACGGCCGCGTTCATAAGATGCGCAAAGTCAATAAAGCCAAAGAAGCACTCTTCGAAGCACAGGATATGTCTCCTGAAGACTGGAAAGAACGCGAGAGAATCATGAAAGTCGCAACCCAGAAGAGTGAAAACGGATATGTTTCCAAGGATCTTTTCTGCAAGGCGGTTGAAGAACTGTTCTTTAGAGTTAAAAGATTTACCGGCAAATTTATCGCAGGTATTATCCTTGAAGTTATCTTCACAATCGCAGGAGTGATTATTTTCATCCTCACAGAAGACATTAGACTTCCGATGGTTCTTATCGACAAATGGACGCCTGTAATGCTGCTTCTTATGGTTGGTAGCATGATTGCAGAGTTTTTCCTTACAAGATACAAAAGACCTAAAAAAGACAAAAAAGAAGAAGAAAACGGAATCAGTTTGAACTAATAAACTGAAGGAAGATTTTTATAAACATGAAGAAACGTTTACTGACAGCCTGGATAATTGCATGTATGTTTATATGCCTCGTAGGTCAGACTCCTATCACTGCTTTGGCAGATGGAGATGACACACGAGTTATTTCCGTGCCCGAAGGACTCCAGGAATTGCTGGTAAACGAGGCTCCAGAAATCCAGGCTGAAGATACAATCGAAGTAATCAATGATGTTCAAAATGAAGCAGCAAACGAGACCGGCGAAGTTCAGAGTGAAAATGAAAATGAACCTATCGAGCAGGGCGAAGCTGCAGTCGATACAAATGAAACTCAGAATGAAAATACTTCAAACACAGTAGAAGAAACTCCTGCAGACATTCAGCCTGTCCTGAACGGAAACATCGCTGCTGAAGCACCTGAATGTATCGAGCAGACAGTTGATGCATTACTTCCTCAGGGAACACACAACTACGGTGATATCGTTCGTGTAAGCGGACTTTTACCTAAAGATGCTATCGTAGAAGCAATCCCCGTAAATGTAGAAATTGAAGGTCAGTCAGTACTTCTTGCATACGACATTACCATTTACGAAAACGAAGAAAAGAAAAATGCAGGTATCAGCTGGCAGCCCGATGAGAACGGACTTTCCGTTGAGTTTATCAGTACTGCACTTGAAGAAACCGAAGAAGAAGTAAACATTTGGCATATGGAAGATGTTGAAGAATCTCCGGAGTATGTTACAGCTGCTCCTTCTATAGACGGTTCTGTAGAATTTGTTGCTGAAAGTTTCTCGGTATACGTTGTTACAGAGACAAAGCTGACCGCAACTATTGTTGCATCGGACGGCAACACATACGAAATAAATGTTACTTACGATAACAAATCCGGCATCCCCATGGACGGAACCGCTCTTAAAGTCGATGAATTAAAGCCCGGCGATGACGGATACGATGAGTATATCGAAGAGTCGGCATCAAAGGTCGGTGCAAAGGCCGAAGACCTTGAATTCTCCAAAGTTTTCGACATCAAGATAGTCGATGAAAACGATGAAAATACAGTATACGAACCTACAGGCAACGTGGATGTCAGCATCCGCGTTGTTGGTGTGTCTTTTAACGAATTCGAAAACGTAAACGTTCTCCACTTCGTAGAAGATAAAAACGACGAAAACGTTCTGATTTACGATGTTGATTCGACGGTTAAAGAAGAAATCGTTGAGTTTTCCACAGATAGTTTTTCAGTATATGTTATTGTTGCCAGCCCGAGTCCTTATGTAGTTAATACGCTTAAAACAGTTAAGGATTTGGCTGAATTCGTAGCTAATAACACTGATCCAAATAGTTCAAATTATAATCATCCTAATTATGAAGATCCTGAAGGATTCTTTCTTTCCTATGGAGACCATATTTATATCCTTAATACAATAAAAAATAATAATGTTTTTAATGAAAATAGTAATATTAATTCAGCAAGTCGTTGGTATTTTGAGGCAGTTTCTGGTCAGACAAATCAGTACTTTATTTATACAAAAATTAACAATGCTAATCAATATATGTATAATACCAGCGGAAATAATATGGGATTAACCTCCGACAATTCGACAGCTACCGCTTTTGAACTCCAATACGCAGAGGAAAACAAATTTTGCATAAAAAAGGTTGGCGAAGACAAGTGGCTGCAACACTCTGGAAGTGGGGGAGGTATTCGTCTTTGGACAGATCATAATAATGCAACTAATTCAAATATCACGTTTTCTTATGCATCTTCTTTATCTGTTCCCTATGATTATTATAATCTTAATGGAAAATCTTATGGCTTGATGTATTATGATGAAACAACAACAGCTTATGCTATGATGGCAACTGAAAAAGATTCATGGCTTGCTGCTTCAGAAAAAATGCTTGTTCGCCATGATCCTATGCAACAAAACGATCTTCTTTTTGTTGCGAAGGATAAAGATATCTCTTTCTGGACTTTTGAGTGTATTCAGGCAGATAAGTATCATTTGATATCTGAAGATAATAAATATCTAAAGATTGAATCAAATAGCGTTTCGTTGTCTGATACAATTGATGATTATTGTCTAATTCAAGTTGTGCCTAAAGGCGATGGAATAAAACTTATTGGAGTAGAAAGCAACCGTGAAATAAATTATAACAGTGGCTTTAAGAGTTCTTCGCTTAGTAATGCATCGGGTCAAAAATATATTCTTTATCTTGCCGAGAGGTCCGTATATAGTGAAGGGGATTTTGTATCTCGTTTTGCGTATAAAGTCAGTGTGTCGGATACTACCAACGTACATAGTGGGACGAATGTAATTATTTATACCCGTATTTGGAATGAGACGGATACTAAATATGAGTTTTATGCCATTGACCACAACGGAGATTTAGTACCCTGTTATGAATCCGGTGATACTATTACTTGGATTGGATTGCAGAATAATACACTTCTATGGGAAATTACTGATTTGCCGAATGGTTATTATCAACTTCAGAACACATATAACCAAAAATACCTTGCACCTCAGATTACAGGAGAAGTTTTTACAACTGACGAGAATGTTCTTAGTAATCGTATAAATCTTGGTGGACGTTCTCATGGAGATTACTATACCACAATACTTCGCTGGGACGATCCACATTATGATTACGCGTGTATCCGACATGACAATAGTAAAATCATTTCAGGACGTATGGCACAGGCAGAGCAGTTTTACTTTGCGGTAATGGATCCGCTAAACTATAATGGGAATCTTACTGAAGTAGAGACCGTTGATCATACAGAGCTTAAAATGACTATGAAAATGGTAAATTTTAGCGGAAATATGATAGGAGGCGGAGGCAACACATCCCCAACCACACAGGTGCAGTATGATATTATGGGAACATATAGCTATACAGAAAAGACGGCACAACCAGGTCTTTTGTCCAATTATTTGGTACATATAAATGGTGATGATGGTTATCCTGAAGCTGCAGGAGGTTCTCTCAAAGAACTGTTTTCTCCCGATAATAACAATAACGATATAGTTGAAATAGGGGAAGTCAATAATCTTTTTATTAAGAGTATCTATGAAAGTAGTGGATACTTTCAGTTTGATAGTACACAAAATTTTGCACATTTGAATACGGCAACTAATAAATTCGAAGTATTTCAGGAATTGGGCACTGTGGATGGTCAAAGAGATACGCGTCGACATGGTCAGTTTATGCCATTTAATACTATCGATACCAGTCACCCCCACGATCAAAATCCCGAGAATTTGACAAATATCTTGGCAAAAAGTCTTGACGAATCAGATCCTCGAAAATATGAGACATTATATGGCTTCAATGAGCCGGAAGATCATTATTTTGGAATGGAAATATCAGGTAGTTTCATGCAGACTCCAAACGGATTGGATGCTTGGGGACATGACTTAATTTTCGACTTTGTAGGAGATGATGATTTCTGGCTGTACGTTGATGATGAATTGGTTATCGACCTCGGTGGTATCCATGGCGCTTTGGCGGGATCAGTTAACTATAGAACAGGAAAGGTTGTCGTAAACGGTAATAATACTACGTTATACAACCTTTTTAGGTCTAATTATATCGCTAGGAATCCTAGTGCTTCCGAAAATGAAGTTACGGAATATCTTAACAGCATTTTCCAACAGAAGGCTGTTGGCAGTGAAACATGTTATGTTTTCAAGGATTATTCCACTCACACGGTGAGAATTTTCTATATGGAGCGTGGTGCAGGGGCTTCGAACCTTCGTATGAGATTTAACCTTGCTACTGTTACTCCCGGAGAAGTTACATTGAGAAAAGAGGTCACTTCTGATAACGAGGAAGTGAAGGACGAGTACTCCAGTATTAAATATCCTTTTCAGATATTGTATAAAACGCCTGGCACAAATCATCAGTACACCACATGGGGATCGACGCCTGAACAACAAGCTAGCGTTAAAATCAAAAATACAAGTAATCTCGTGGATTATATATCAACGTTTAGCGTAGGAGGATATAACTATAGCGATGTATTCTTTCTTCGACCGGGGCAGGATGTTACTATTCAATTTCCTGATGACTTGGATGACTATTACATTCGAGAATGCGGAATTGATAATACAGTATATAATAGAGTGAGTGTAAATGGAGAGATTGCAACTGAAACCCCATTAAGCACGATTAGTGATTGCGGTTTAGGCATAAATACGGACACAAATCATACACCCGAGGAAAAATATAAATGTTTTGAAACAAGCGCCACACAGGTTAAGGATAGGGCGGAGGTCGTTTTTTCTAATAACGTAATACAAAACAAATTACATACTTTAACTATCACAAAGAAGCTTTTTGATGAACAGGGATATGAACTTGATAAGGATGATGACAGCACAGGTTTTCTTGTCCGCATATATTTGGGCGGAGAAGATGAAAATAGTGTGGATAAATACTATGACACCGGTGAGTATTGCGTTATAGATGACCAAGGTAATTATTGCAAGTATAATGGTGGATTTGTACCTCTAGGGAATGATTTTAATTCATTATCATCGGAAGATAAAATTTCTGCGACCTTCCACACATCACCATCAGGTGCTGCAGATAAGATTCCGGCCGGCTATAGTATTGTAATTCGTGACTTGTTAGAGGGCACGTACTTTAAAGTTGTTGAAGAGGATCATGATATTCCGTTGGGATACGGGAAGAAGGATCAATGTTATTACAGAAAAGACGACTCCTATGTATATTATGGGACAGAAAATGTAGGGGTAATTGGTGTCCAAGATGCAAAGATGGAAGTCCACAATGTGCGTGGTTACGGAATTCAGGTAAATAAAGTTTGGTCGGATTCGGACTTTATTTCAGAACATGGTTCAATAAAAGTGGCTGTGTATGTGAATGGTGTACTTTTACCTGAAACTATACGTGAAATTGGCGGTTATAATACTACACGATACTTCTTTGAGACACTGCAGCCTGGTGCAACATTCGACGACTATGAAGTATTTGAAGTCGAAGAGAATCAGGGGAATATTATAAAAAAAGATAATGGTGATTCAATTACTGTTAACGGAAATATTCTCAAGCATCAAGATGGAAACACTTCAGTTTCTATAGAGAAAGAATACAGTGTATCATATGAAAAAGGTCAGAAGACTACATCAGCAGGCTCCACTATTCCAAACATTCGTACAGATACAATCACCAACATAGCAGATGGTGGTCTAAAGGTTCTCATAAAAGACACGAATGGAAATGCCTTGACGGGAGGCCAATTCGAACTTAGAAATAATAGTACAAATAAGTTAATTGATACATATACTGCGGATAGTAATGGACTCATTACAACGTTGTATTTGGATGTCGGAAATTATACTTTGACTGAGACAAAAACACCTATCGGATATCAGGCATTAAAGGCAGTTATAAATATTTCTGTAGAAAATGTAAATAATAATAAAGTATATAATGTTGAAAATGGTGTTAATACTGGTAGCGGTTATGAATATAATGGAAGTGATACTTTAACCATTATTAATCAAAAGTACACACTTAAAGCTATAAAGGTTAGTTCGGATACTGCTTCCACACCTCTTGCAGGCGCTCATTTCGCATTGTATAAACAAATAACTGTTAATGGCAATGTAAGGAAGGACTATTATCCTATTCCTAACTTTGATAATCTTGTATCAGGCAGTAACGGAGTTATTCAAGATATTGACGAGAATCATCTGTCACCCGGAACATATTATTTGGTGGAGACCGAGGCACCTCCGGGATATAGTGTTTTGGCAAAAGACGTCATTTTGACAATTGATCCAACAAATCCGAATGCTGCGGTTATAGCTATAGATGAAATGCATCAAGATTTGGGTTGGTTAGAAGTAGATTCAGATAATAACTTTACTCTAAAAATTCCGAATCCGCCGGATGATCAGGACATAGTTATAGCACCAACCAACTATACCACCAACTACAAGCCGTTCTTCATGATGTTCGGTTTTGGTGCAATTTTAGTCGGACTGATTGTTGTTCCGGTAATGATGCTTAGACGTCGTAAAGAAGAGGAAGAGTAGCTTCCAAAATTAATATTTACTTAAAGCAAAAGCACTTCGGGCACACATGAATTTTGCGCGAAGTGCTTTTTATAAAAGGTATCTTTTATGAGGGAATGAAAGATGAAAAGAAAGTTTTTGACTGCGCTTTCGGCCGTGCTTTGTTTGTCGTTTATTATCGGGTGCAGTTCGACGGCATCGATAATGAAGAAGTCCGACAACTATATTGATACCATTGTTTTTGAGGATGTTCCGACATTTAAAGTCACATCAAAATGCGCTAAGAACGGCAGGTGGATGGATAAGATTTCCAACACGAGCCGTGGTGAAAATATTTCGCCTGATTTATACTGGGACGCCGTGGAAGGGGCTACGCAGTACCAGGTCATTATGATTGACGGAAACTGGCTTCACATGGATGTTTCCACGACAGAGACTTCCCTTGAAGAAGGAGAAATAAAAAAGAACGGGGGAAAAGGCTCAAGATTTGTCGGACCGTATCCGCCTTTAGGAACGACGCATACGTACTCAGTATTTGTGTTTGCTCTTAAAGACGAGCCGGGCAATTTTTACATGGGATTTGACGGCGGCGGAAACAGCATAAATGATATTTATAAAGGCTTAAATACGGATGTAAACGGCAATACGGAAAATGTAATTGCGTACGGAAGACTGGATGGGAATTACAGGAAGAAAGAATAAGAATATTTACAAAAATACATCAATGATGTATTAAAGAAAAAATGATACTCGGAACGGAATCAACAGTGAAATATACTTTAAAGTGTTCAGATTTGAACACTTTATTTTTTTGAACAAATTACTTGAAAAAGGAAAGAATAGGCTGTATTATAAAACTGAAATGAGAGATTTCAAAAATGTGAGGTATAGGAAATGGTATATGATTATATCATCGATAACTATAAAAATGGCGAACCCATCTTCTTAAGCGAACTGCCGGGCGATTCCAAGGATTATCTTAGACAGGAGATGAAGAGGCTAGTAGATGAAGGAAGATTGGAGCGTTTATATAACGGCGTATATTATCTTTCTTATGTTACGATTCTTGGTACAAAAGGAAAAATTTCGATAGATAAGTACATTGAAAAAAAGTACCTGATTGTCGATGGAAAAACTGTTGGATATATTACGGGATTACAGCTAGCCAATAAGTATGGATTTACTACGCAAAATCCGTCTTGTTATGAGATTTGCAGTAATGAAGCGACTACGAAACAGAGAAAACAGGAGATAGATGGAAATACTATAGTTGTATACAAGCCGGTGGTGGATGTTACGGATACTAATAAATCTGCATTGCAGTTTTTGGATCTGATGTCAGCGATAGATAAGTATAGCGAGATTTCACAATCGGAGTTAGCGTTTAAACTTAAAAAATATGTAACATCAGTAAAACTTGATTTTTCGGTAGTAAAGGAATACCTGCCGTTCTATCCGGATAAGGTTTATAGAAATATTTATGATGGGGGATTAATGGGTGAGTTGGTATAGCGATTATAAGGAGCAATGGAAAGAGATTATTGAAACGGTTGCTTCCGAAAAACACCGCGTGACGCAGGTTGTCGAAAAGGATACAATCCAATCAATGATACTTCTTGAACTCTCTAAATGTGATTTCCTTTTGTGTTTAAGGGCGGAACATCTCTATCGAAGGCATATGGTTTGATTGATAGGTTTTCTGAAGATATTGATTTGTCAATGAATCGTAAACTTACTGAATCCGAAAAGAAAAAGATAAAGAATATCATTATGGAGATTGGAGAAAGTATGGATTTTTCACTTGCAAATCCTGATGATATTAAGTCGAGAAACAGTTATAACAAGTATGTTTTTGAATATGAGTCACTTTTTAGTGATACTCCCCTCGAACTTATAATAGAGACAAGTTTTTATCAGGCGGTTTATCCGGTCGATATTCATTCAGTAGATGGTTATGTTGGAAGATTTTGTAAGGACAGAGGAATAAAACTTCCGATACCATTTGATGCCGCAATAGTAGATATGAAAGTGCAGTCATTGGAGAGAACTTTTATTGATAAGATTTTTGCGATATGTGATTATAGGATTCAGGATATGCAGGACAGGGATTCGAGGCATCTGTATGATATTGCAAAAATACTCCCGGAGATTAAGATTTCATCAGAACTTGATGATTTGATTGATGAGGTACGAGAGGATAGAATGCATTCAAAGAACAATCCGTCTGCCCAACTTGAGTACGATATTCCTAAGATGCTTCAGGAAATTATAATCAGTCGTTTTTACGAGCCTGATTATAACAGCATAACAAAGAAACTTTTGTATGAAGATGTCTCATATGATGAGGCAATCAATAATGGAATAGCGATTGTTGCAGACATGGATATTTTCAAATATAAGAGAAAATGATATAAAATGAAGGGGTAGATTACTTAAATAATATAGAGGGAGATGAATATGGATAATAAACATAGCACCTCGCAAATGTTTGAAGAATTCTATGGCAAGCCTTTTAAAGAAATAACCCAAGCCGATATTGATTTTCTTGAGGAAATGGATTGGGGCGAAGATGTTGGGGGCGAAGTTATAATATGAAAAAGAATAATGCAGTTTATACCGGAGTGGAAACTAAAAAGGATGCCAAAGCCTGGATTATTTTTGGTTCGATTTATACTCCGATAAGCTTTGGTATATTTATAATTTTTCCGATTGTGGCACAGGTTAAAGATCTCGGAGTCTGCCTTGTTTTAGGAGCGTTTCTGGTGCTTTTGGGACCGGCCGCTATCTTTTACGGGGTTCAAAAAAAGAAAGAGGCAGAGCGGCTGGAGCAGCAAATTGCGATGCAAAAGCCGGTAAAAAATCCGAACTCGGTTTTATTCGGAGTTGACGATGGAGCGGCGGCCGAAATCGCAACGAAATATTACTGTGAAAAGTATGGAAAATCCGCGGATGATATTACCGATGAAGACGAAAACATCATCTGGGACTGGGCCTATGATGAGATTTCATACATCCTTGCGTGGATTTTTGAAAACGGTTATTACAATCCCGAAGATACGGAACCGGACCTCGCCGAACTTGCGGGCAAAATTGCAAGGCGTGAAGCAATTCCGTCAGATTACATGAACTATGATGCTTCATTTTTTGAAGGAAACGTAAAAGATGAAGCGCTTGATTTTGTGAATGAATATTTGAGCAATTCCGAATATATAAAAGGTCACAATGTAGCAAAAACCGGAATGATCATCGGCGCATATTACGCTGAGGTTGAAGCTTTTGCGAAAGAACGTCTGAATGCGCCTCTTTTAGGATTTCCTTTCACCTGGGAGGACTACGATGCGTTCAAGGGCCATATTGACGAGGCCTTCGCCAAATTTAAAAGCAGAAAATAGGATAAAAAGTGACTGATACTAAAGGCTCGAAAAAATCCAATAAAATAATCAATATCATAAGAATAATTTTCTGGTCTGCAGTAGGGTTTTTAATCCTTCTTACAGGCTGGTTTTTCGTGCCTGTAACGGAGAGGTTTGACCTCATAAAAGAAGGAGATACAAACCCTGTAAGATGTGTCCTCATAACCGACCTTCATTCATGTTACTACGGCAAAAATCAGAAAAACCTCATTAAAAAAATAGACAAAGAAAACCCTGACATCATATTCTTAGGCGGTGATATTTTCGATGACAAACTCGACGATGACAATGCCGTGGCCTTACTTGAAGACCTTTCGAAAAAGTATAAATGCTTTTACGTATCGGGCAATCACGAATACTGGAGCGAACGATGTGACGAAATGAAAGATAAGGTCAGAAGCCTTGGAATCACAGTGCTTGAAGGTGACTGCGAGACCATTACCGTAAATGGTAAAACAATAGATGTCTGCGGTGTCGATGATCCGACAAGATTATACGAAAGACAGTTCAAAGAGCAGCTTGATAATGCATATGCAAAGACAAGCGAGGACCATTATAAAATTCTCTTAACTCACAGACCTGAGAGAACGGACCTTTATGCGAAGTATGATTACGATCTGATTTTATCGGGACATGCGCATGCGGGGCAGATAAGAATTCCTTTCATTAATATAGGATTATATGCGCCGAACCAGGGACTTTTCTCAAAATATGTAAGCGGAATTTACACGCTTGAAAACGGCAGCAGGCTTATCGTAAGCAGAGGCTTAGCAAGAGAAAGCACACCTGCTCCGAGGTTTTTTAATCACCCTGAAATTGTCGTGATAGATTTCTGAAAAATTCTGTTGATTTTAAAAGATATTTGAAGTATTATTAAACAACTCACCCTCAGAAACTGATAACGTTGAACAACTATGCAAGGAGGATTTGATGGAGTTTAGAGAAATTTTTGACACGATACCCGAGAAGTTTGACAAGTTCAGACCCCGCTACAGCAAGGAGCTTTTCGATTACCTGATCGATTATGCGAAGATTGAACCGAGGAAAGATTTACTTGAAATAGGTCCCGGCACAGGTCAGGCAACCGATCCGATTCTTAATACAGGATGCAATTACAATGCGATAGAATTGGGTGAGCATCTGTATGCGAAGATGAAGGAAAAGTACGGTAAATTCGATAATTTCAGTATCGTGAACGACGATTTCATCACACATGATTTTAAGGATCAGAAGTTTGATATGATTTATTCGGCAGCCACGATTCAGTGGATTCCCGAAGAAGTCGCTTTTTCGAAAACATTCGAACTTTTAAAGCCCGGCGGAACGCTTGCAATGATGCTTGTTATAGGCGATTACAAGTCAAGCAACGAAGAGCTTTTCAACAAAATTCAGAGCGTTTATGATGCGTATTTTAAGCCCGATACGGTGTACACACATCACGGCTTCGGATACACCAATGCGCCCTCGTACGGCTACTCAAAAGTAGAGCGAAAAGAGTTCTACGGAAAGCGCGAAATGACTGCCGATGAGTATGTACTTTTCAGCGGTACGCATTGCGATCACATGGTGATTCCCGAGCCTTACAACACACAGTTTTTCGAGGGCTTAAGAAGCGCAGTTTTAGAGTATGGAAACAAGGTTGTTTTCAATGATACATACGTACTTTATCTGACACAGAAACCCTTATAAAAGGATGTAAAAATGAGACTTGCAGCATATCAGTTTGACGTCACTGGAGACGTAAAAAAGAATACCGAAAAAATCAAGACGGCGATAGAAAAAGCGGCGGCAGAAAATGCTGATTTTATTGCCTTTCCCGAGTGCGCGATTTCGGGCTATCCGCCCACTGATTTACCCACTTCAAAGGACTTTGATTATACGGCGATTCCTGAGGTTTTAAAAGAGCTTCAGGAGCTTTCTGATGCTCATAAAATAACCATTCTCGTCGGAAGTATTGCCTTCGATGAAAAGTACGTAAACAGAGCGTTTTTAATCGCTCCTAAAAGAGACATAAGACACTACGACAAACGCGCTTTATACGGCTGGGATTCGGAAAATTTTGCGCGCGGAAATACCGACGGAATCTTCGAAATCTGCGGTCTCAAAGTCGGCGTCAGAATATGCTTTGAAGCAAGATTTCCGGAGTATTTCAGAGAACTTTACAAAGAAAAAACAGACCTTAACGTGGTTATCTTTTATGCGGTTTCGGACAAAGATGAAACAGATAAATACAATGTTTTAAGAAGCCATTTGATTTCAAGGGCCGCGGAGAATGTAACACCGATTCTTGCAGTCGATGCAATCACGCCCTTTCAGAGCGCGCCCACATGTTTTATCAACGCATCGGGCAAGGTTCTGGCAGAGGCAAAGCGAAACAGCGAAGAACTGCTCTTTTATGATTTCGAAAAAAGTGAGCTAAACTTCGGAGAAATCGGGCGAAAACGCGAGTCGGACTATCTGCTTGGACTTGAATAAGTTTTCTTATCATTTTATAATATAAAGTTGATATATTGTAACTTCGTGACGAAGAAACAATAGCGGCAGAAAGGCTGAAATTTCGGCAACAGAGGTAGATATGGAAAACAATCAGAACAATTCGAATAAAAACAACAATAACAATAACAGAAGATCCGGCGGATTTTTTACGTACCTGATCTTCTTTATGCTTTTAATTCTTCTTGCGATATGGCTTGTCAGATTTTTCAAAAAAGACAATTCAACCGAGATTACTTACAATGAATTCTTAAAGATGGTTGATGAGCAGAAAATCGAAAAGGTCATCATCCATTCAGAAACGATTGAGATACAGGAAATCGGCGAAGGAAACAACATCAGTTCGCTTTTCTTCGGCTCGACCAAAGCATCGCTTTACACAGGCAAGGTCGAAGATGACGATACCCTTACGCAGAGACTTTTGGAAAAAGGCATCACTGTTGAAGGTGAGATACCCGATAACTCCATGCAGGTCTGGTATTTTATCTTCTCGTACATTCTGCCTATAGTTATTTTCCTCGGCATCGGTTTTCTTCTTTTCAGACGTCTCGGCGGTTCGGACGGAGTCGGCGGTATTATGAATGTCGGTAAGTCAAACGCCAAGGTTTATGTTCAGAAAGAAACCGGCAAAACCTTCAAGGATGTAGCGGGCGAGGATGAGGCTATCGAGTCACTTCAGGAAGTGGTTGATTTCCTTCACAATCCCGACAAATACGTTAAAATCGGTGCAAAATTACCTAAAGGCGCGCTTCTTGTAGGCCCTCCCGGAACAGGTAAAACACTCCTTGCCAAAGCAGTAGCAGGCGAAGCACATGTGCCTTTCTTCTCCCTCACAGGTTCCGATTTCGTGGAACTCTATGTCGGTGTCGGCGCATCCAGAGTAAGAGACTTATTTAAGGAAGCGGAGAAAAACGCTCCCTGTATTATTTTCATAGATGAAATCGATGCAATCGGCCGTAGCCGTGATTCAAAATACGGCGGCGGAAACGAAGAAAGAGAGCAGACTTTAAACCAGTTGCTTTCCGAGATGGATGGTTTCGATGGCAAGAAAGGTATCATTATTTTAGCCGCTACCAACAGACCTGAAATCCTTGACAAAGCGCTCCTTCGTCCCGGTCGTTTCGACAGAAGAATTATCGTTGAAAAGCCCGATCTTAAGGGCAGAGTAGAAATCCTAAAAGTTCACGCCAAAGACGTTAAATTAGACGAAACCGTAGACTTTGAAGAAATCGCACTCGCAACCAGCGGCGCAGTAGGTTCGGATCTTGCAAACATGATCAACGAAGCTGCCATCAACGCGGTTAAAAACAAGAGAGAATTCGTATCTCAGAAAGACCTTTTCAACGCCGTGGAAGTAGTGCTTGTCGGCAAAGAAAAGAAAGACAGAATTTTATCCGAACAGGAAAGAAAAATCGTGTCCTATCACGAGGTCGGACATGCGCTTCTTTCCGCACTTCAGAAGAACTCAGAGCCTGTACAGAAAATCACTATCGTGCCCCGTACAATGGGCGCGCTCGGCTATGTAATGCAGGTTCCCGAGGAAGAAAAATATCTTAATACAAAAGAAGAATTACACGACATGATCGTCGGTTTCTTAGGCGGACGTGCTGCGGAAGAAATCGTTTTCGGCTCCGTTACAACAGGCGCTTCAAACGATATCGAAAAGGCCACAAGCATCGCCAGAAGCATGGTTACACAGTACGGTATGAGCGATAAATTC
>JAGCVT010000089.1 GCA_017962225.1 Lachnospiraceae bacterium | reverse complement strand
GAAGCAACGCAGTCACCAGCGGAGCCTAAACCTTCAGGCTTATTACCACAGTTATCAAGCATTGTGTAGTTGATTAACCAAGCGGGACCGAAGAAACCAAGAACCTGCTTCTCGCCCTGGCCCTTCATATCTGCGAACCAAGCATCGCCCCAGTCCTGAGTATCATTGTGATATCCGTTGTCTTTGAGCTTCTTGGAGATATCGAAGAACTCTTCTCTCTTAGGATCGATGTAAAGCTTGTCGTCTACGATCCAACCCTTGTCAGAGCTGTTCTCAATAGCGTGCCACATATCACCATCACCTGAGCAGATGCCGTAGCCGTGCTGCTTAAGTTCTTCAGCTGCGTTCCAGTATGTATCCCATGAACCTGTACCGCCACCGATTTTCTCTTTTACAACTGCGGGATCATCTGAACCCCAAACGTCCTTAGCGATTGAACGTCTGTAAATAAATACACCACCTGTAGCCTGATAGCCTAAACCAACTAACTTGCCATCAGAAGGTCTTGTTCCGATATCAATTGTGTAACCAGCGATGTCAGCTGCCTTTGTAGCTGCTGCTGCATCGATACCAAGTGATTCGTAAGGAGCTGCGAACTTAGCCATGTCGCCCTGTGTATACTTAAGAACGAAAGCTGACTCACAACCATAAACGTCAACCTGACCATTCATAAGAGCCTGGTCAAGAGCATCCTGGTATCCATCACCTGTACCCTTGATTGTAACGTGTACGTTATAACCAAAGTCAGGATGATCCTGTACGTACTGATAAACCATCTTAGGAATTTCGTTTGTGAAGTTCCAAAGTTCGATTGTTCCCTTGTCACCACCGTTAGCGGGTTTGATGTTCTCAAGGTCAACATCATCAGATACGTTAAATGTTCCGTTAGCCCAAGCATACTGAAGACCAGCTTCTGAATCATCAAGTGTGATGTATTCCATGATAGCCTTAACGCCTTCAGCCTTACCAGCGTCAACTGCTGCCTGGCTGGAAACTACCCATGTACCACCCCAGAAGAAACCGATAGGAGACTCTGTGATAGCCCAGTCACCGTATGTACCATCTGTAGGTGCAGCGATAGGCTCGAAAGTCTGTCCGGGATCAGCTGTTGTAGTTGTTGTGGTTGTTGTGCCGGGATCAGTTGTTGTAGTTGTGGTAGTAGTAGTTGTACCATTGTCACAAGCAACTAAAGTAGCAGCAACCATGCATGTACTTAATGCACAAGCCATAAATTTTTTCATTACTTTTTCCTCCTTAAATAGGTTTTTGACATCCTATTGCTCTCTTTGTTCAATTTGTATGTAAAATGTACAATTCGAACAATAAAAATGTCGACTTTTGTAATAACAACCCAATTATAATCGTTATGAAAGCTTATTACTTTACAAATCTTGCTTCGTTTTTTACAAATGTTGCTATATGCATTTCATTTTGCATATTTTTTGCACTAAATAAGATAAAATTCGCACAAAAGCATGTTTTGTCCCTTAAATTATGATATACTCGTACATAATTTGAGTCGAAAAAATTCAGTTTTCTTACTATATATAAATAAGTATATTTTTATATTAGGAGTAAATATTTGTTATGAGAAATATCTTTTCACCGGACAGTTTGTTGATTAAGGCACTTACTCTTTTATTTGACCTTATGTATTTAAATCTGCTGTTTCTTTTATGCAGCATTCCGATCTTTACCATCGGCGCTGCGGCTACTGCTTTATACGCCGTGCTCTTTCAGAGAATCCGCGGCAAAGAGCTTAAAGTGGGCAAAACCTACTTTGCGGAATTCAAATCCAATTTCAAGCAGGCAACGCTTTTCTGGATTCCTTTCTTTTTAATAGTAGCATTTCTGTCAGTCGATGTTTACATTTCACATAACATTCTGCCGGAGGCTTACAGATTTTTACAGTATCCTGTTTCAATCGCGCTTTTCATTATTTTATGGGTGACAGTGCTTGTTTTCCCGCAGATGGCGCTTTTTAACTCGCCCACGCGTCAGATAATCAAAAACTCCGCCATTTTAAGCATTGTTAACTTTCCTATTATAGGAATGGTGTTCGTTATCCACATCTTCCTGTTCCTTTTAGCCGACTTATCTGCCAAAGCTGAAGCCATCGTTGTTTCAATATTATTATTCTTCGGCATTGCAGCTTTAGCTTGGTTCTTCTGCATCTTTTACAGACGAATATTCATCAAGGTCATGGGCGGAGAATTCCCCGAAGAAAAAGATTCCGCCGAGAATAATGAGCTTCTCGACGGAGAAAAGGATCCGGAAGACGATCTTCCGATTATTTAATACCTCATAAAAGAAATATAATTATTCACTCTCAGAAAGAAGCCACTCCATAAAACGTCTGGCTTCTTCTTTATGATTGGAAGTGTCAAACGAAACCGCAAGGGGTTCTGCGTCATCGGGATATACGTCTTTTACGATTTTTGCATCAATATAAAACGCTACGGGAATCTTCTCGCCCGATGAATCCCTTGCATAATAAACTTTGTCTTCATGGTCTTTTAAGAACTCTTCGTCGAATATTTCCCTTAAATCCAGTGTGGCGTCCGTCACGGAATAATCGTTTACAACCCAGGACTCTGTAAGTGCAACATCAACTCTGCCCGAAATAACGCTGGCATTGAATTTCTGCATCGATACGTTTTCGGCCTGTGTGAAGTTTTCCGCTCCCGTCGAAGTGTCGGGATAACGAAGATCGTATATTATTCGGATATCGTCTCCGGTAATGTTTTCGCCCGTATAAGCGATAAAATCGTTTTCAACGGCATACATCAGGTCGGGGATTTCATATTGCGCATTTACAATGCTGAGTTCGAGCGCTCTTTCCCTGCTTTCGTTTAAATAAGAAGTAATCATAATAACCGTGATTACGATAATGATTGCGGGAATGATTACAAACCATTTGTAATAATCGAAAAAGAAAATTATCTTCCTTTTGAAATTGCCCCAGGCCGAATCATCAATTTCTTCCTCGACTTCTTCTTCCTCTTCTTTGTCAAGGAAACGCTCTTCTTTTGCTAAAAGAAGTTTCTCCGCATCGGTTAAGCCTTCGAATTCGTCGGTCTTCTCTTCCGTTTTTGTAATGTTTTCGTCTGCCATTTCCTTAGTTTCTTTCTGTTATATTTTAAGCACTGCTGCCTTTGTACCTGTAAGTTCTTCGGTTCTCTTGTCTGCGCCGTTAAAGCCTACATAGATATCAGCCGCATTTCCGGTAACGCTTCTGATTCCTTCGTCGTCGACAGTCGTAAAAGCATATGCGGGAACTGTGATTTCAAATTCTTTTTCCTCATTTGCGCCGATTTTAACCCTCATAAAAGAAGCAAGCTTGGTATTTAAAACTTCGTCCTTTGTGCCGTTAACATGCACATAAACCTGGAGTACGTCTTCGGTTTCGACTGCGCTTGCGTTTGATGCCTTTACGCAGATTGTAATGCCTTCCTTGGAGGCTTCGTCAAAGCTCTTTGCTTCTTTAAACGAAACACCGTCAATCTTTACGTCGGCATATGAAAGTCCGTATCCGAAAGGATAAAGCGGTGCTTTTTCGATATATCTGTAGGTTCTGCCCTTCATCGAATAATCTTCGAAGTCAGGCATGTCCTTAAGGTCCTCATCTCTGTAGAAGGTTACCGGAAGCTTGCCCGAAGGTGAATATTCACCGAAAAGAAGTTCTGCCACTTCCTTACCGCCTCTTGCGCCGGGATACCATGCCTGTACGATTGCGTTGGCATTTGCATCTGCAAGTGAAAGGTCTAATGCACTTCCTGCCATCGTAACAACGATTAACGGAACCTTGGTCTCGATAAGCGTTTCGAGAAGTTTAATCTGTGAAGGCGGTAACTTTAAGTCGTTCTTGTCGCCCGAGCTGTATGCGTTGCCTGTATCTCCCTCTTCTCCTTCGAGAGTTTCGTCAAGTCCGAGACAGAGTACAACTACGTCTGAATTTGCGGCAACGGCTTTTGCTTCGGAAAGTCTTCCGTATTCCTTGCCTAAAAACTCGGTCTTGGGAGCGAAGAGATGACAGCCTTCCGAGAAGTATACTCTCACGTCATCGCCCACATAATCCTGAATGCCTTCAAGAACGGTAATATATCTTGAAGAAGTTCCGTGGTAGTTACCGATAAGAGACGCACGGCTGTTTGCGTTAGGTCCGATAACACCGATCTTTTTGATTTTGTTTTTATCAAGCGGAAGTATTCCGTCGTTTTTAAGAAGAACAAGGCTTTCTTTTGTCGCGCGTGAAGCAACTGCCAGATGTTCTTTGCATTCGATTACGTCAAAAGGAATCGAATCATACTCGGTCTCATCAAACATTCCGAGTAAATATCTTGTGGTGAAAAGACGAACGGCCGCTCTCTTTAAAAGCTCATCATTGATAAGGCCTTCGTCATAAGCATCCATTATTTTCTGATATGTACATCCGCAGTTTACGTCGCACCCTTTTTCAAGCGCAAGTTTTACGCTCTCTTCGGGGCTTGATGTAACCTTGTGATTCTCATGGAAATCCCTTACCGCCCAGCAGTCGGAAACATAGTGGCCTTCAAAGCCCCATTTTCCGCGAAGGACTTCTTCCATAAGATACGAATGCGCGCAGCAGACCTCTCCGTTGGTTCTGTTGTAAGCACCCATTACGGATTCAACCTTGCCTTCGATTACACATGCCTCAAACTGGGGAAGGTATGTTTCCCACATATCCTTCATGTTTGCAACCGCATTAAAATGATGTCTTAATGCTTCGGGTCCGGAATGTACCGCAAAATGTTTTGCACATGCTGCGGTCTTTAAGTACTCGCCGTCACCCTGCAAGCCTTCGATAAAATTCACACCGAGGCGGCTTATAAGATAAGGATCCTCGCCGTAGGTTTCATGGCCTCTTCCCCATCTCGGATCTCTGAAAAGATTGACGTTCGGAGACCATAATGTGATTCCCTTGTAAATATCCCTGTCACCGTCCGCAGACTGGAAATTGTATTTTGCCCTGGCTTCCGTCGAAATAACGTCGCCTGTTTCTTTTAGGAGTTCTTCGTCAAAGGTTGCACCGAGTCCGATTGCCTGAGGGAACATGGTTGCCACGCCCGCTCTTGCAACGCCGTGAAGGCCCTCATTCCACCAGTTGTACTCGGGAATGCCGAGTCTGTCGATGGCAGGTGCATCAAATCTTAACTGTGAAGCAATTTCCTCAACGGTCATTTTCTCCACGAGTTCTGTTGCTCTTTTTCTTGCTTCTTCTCTATTCATTAATCCCTCTCCTTTTGTACAGAAATGTACATCCTCATTTATAGTTTTTTGCGGTTCTTTATGCAAAAAATGCACTTAATATTTTACTATGTTTTCGCGATTATCTCAATCAAAACACACTTTTATCACTTATTCCGCCTCTTTGCTTTTCTGGCGGTAAGCCCAGTATTTGTTCAGAGTAAAATTAATCGGCGTAACTATAAAAAGATTGATTCCTTCAGCTATAAGTTCCGCAACGGCATAAGGTTCTGCTTTTTTCCAGCCCATAGTATGCAAAACATCAATTAACGGATTTATATGGGCGTCAAGATGGATTACTTCCATCCACACAGAAAGCAGTCCAAGGTTTAACAGAAATCCGACAATATATGCAAGATATGTCTTTATAAGAACCTTCCACCATACACGTTTTTCCTTGTTTTGGTCTTCCTTGAAAACGAAACGGCTGCTAAGCAGAAAAGCCGTAAAGATACTTACCGTAAATCCAATCGTGCTGGCCAAAAGATAATGCACTCCTAAAAGAACCAACAGCGCATAAATACCCTCGCTGATTAATGTATTGGAAATACCCACCATTATGAATTTTATGATCTGCCAAAGGCGTTCTTTCATTTTTAAACCCAATGCTATTTCTTATAAAATCTTACGTATCTTCCGTCAATTGCTTCTTTGTAGCCAAAGTCATTTTGGATATACTGCATTATCCAGTTATTTTCATCTTCCTGAAGTTCTCCGTACCAGCAGTCCACCACTATTACATCAGGTTTTTTGTCAGGGTATGCTTCCCAGTATTTTAAAAGTCTCTCATCGTAGGACGTCGGATCCACTATTGAGAAATGGCAGACTTCATATTCTCCGAACATGTACGGAGTGGTTCCGGGCGAGAAAACCATATTGGTTACAATAAGCACTTTATCGCCTTCTTCAATGTTTTCTCTGAAGTCTTCATAGTTGCAGTTATATATGTAGCAGCACATGTAGTCAGACATAATTCCCGCTGCAGGTCCGTGCTTCATTATTCCCCTTATATCAAGAGGGCTTTTAAGGTTCCTGCCGTCTTTAAAGCTTGCTCCCTTTCCGATTAATGCAGTTAAAATCAAGCCGATGAAAAGAATATATACCAGTGTTTTTCCTTCTGTTTCATTATCCTTTTTAATCGCCATCGAAAGAATAGGAAGCGAAAAAACAACGCCCAGCATTCCGTGGGGAATTGCATTGAAAAGCTGCAGATCGCTCATATAAAAAACGGCAAGTATCGATATGACCGAGCCGACAAAACCATATAAAAGAGGCCTGATTTTTTCTCTGTATTCTTTATCTTTTATGATGGAAACAGTAACTGCAACAGTTGCAATAAGCAAAACCATAAGATGTATCTGCGGATACTCGTATCCTTTTCTTAAAACCAGCCAGTAAACAATTTGGACCATATCGGAAGCCAGAACAGCAGGTATGATAAAAAAGAATATTCCCGTGCTTTTTTCTTTTTTATTTCTTGCGCTTTTTATTATATAATATACAATTCCCGAAAAGACACAGATGCAAAGTATTATAAGCCCCATCTTTCCAAGATATGACAGCGTGCCTGAAAGTTTTCCGTCCGTGGCGCCCGACAGATCATGTGTCAGATCGAACTCAACCGTATTTTTCAAATTCCGAATCAGTTCGGAAACACTTATTTTTCGTAAAACAATCAAAAGCCATACACATGCGCAGGCAATATCTCCAAATATAAAAATAAGCGCATCCCTTATTCGTTTGTTTCGGGACTTATAAAGAATATATCCTACCGTAACCGGGAAAAGGATAATGCAGGACGGATAGCAGAGCACTTCTCCCGCCATGGCCGCAGAAGCCATAATCAGAAAAAGCACGTTTCCCTTTTTCTCTGCCTGTATATGGTAATAGTGAATGAGAGAAAGAGCCATCACCGTAAAAAACCAGAGCTGAAGATTGGAAAACTCCGGAATTTCTATCAGTTTCGGCGAAGAATTAAAGAATAAAACACCGGCTAAAAATGCCTCGTCTTTATCCAGGATTCTTTTAAGAGCAAAGAAAATCCAAACGGACAGACCCGCCTGAATTAAAGTAGTTGCAACTCTTGTCGCAATAATTACGCCTGTATATGATCCGACTATCAGTTTATACAAAAACATGATGCCGATACAAAAAAAAGCAGATGTCTGATGCGGTTCCCACATCTCTCCGAAAATTGCGTCACCCCTGATATTCCGGTATGCCATCAAAAGCTGGTATTCTTCATCAAGAGTGTAATCTGTAATAATCAGCTTAATTGCCGCAATAACGCTTAAGGCGATTAATACATATGCAATCTTTTTTTTCGTACCATCTGCCAGTTTCAATTCTGTTTATCCTTTTTCATTTCAAAATGTTCATCAATAATAAATACCGGTCTGTTTCTCGCAGCGTCCAGTACTCTCCACAAATACTCGCCCAGTATGCCCAGCATGGCAAGAATAAGGCCTGCCGCAAAAAGAACCACAGACATAAGAGATGCCCAGCCCGCTATAGGAATTCCCACGGTAAAATATTCGTACAGAACAGATATAAATATGGCAAGCGCAAAGATATCAAACAGCGCGCCCACAATTATCATAAACTTAATCGGCGCATTTGAAAAACTGATTAATGTATCCATTACCAGTCTGAGTTTCTTTGCGAGAGTCCATCTGGACTTTCCTTTTTCCCTGTTCTTTCTGTCAAAATAAATCTTATCCGTTTTAAAGCCGGACCACATTACCTGCAATGTCAGAGACGAGTTCTTTTCATCGAGTCTTTCGATTACCTCTATTACTCTTCTGTCAATCAGATAACAGTCGCAGCCGCCGCTCGGCATTTCCTTATTGACGAATTTGCGAACCATTCCGTAATAACGGTTGGCAAAAAATACCTTTATCGGATTTTCGTCTCTGGATCTTCTTATGGCAAGAACCACGCGGTTTCCCTTTTGCCAGCTTTCGAACATCTCCAGTATCAGAGCGGATTCTTCCTGAAGATCTGCCTGTTTGGTTACGGCGCAATCGCCGGTACATACGGAAAACCCTGCCAAAAGCGCAGAATGCTCTCCGAAATTTCGGGATAATTTTACCAGTCTTACCCGTTCGTCCATGTCTCTGATTTCATTCATAATCTCCCATGAACGGTCTCCGGAGCCATCATCCACCATTACGAGTTCATAATCCGGAATATTCGGAAATACCTTTTCCTTCATATCCAGATATAAATCCATTAATGTATCTTCGTTATAATAAACTGGAACGATAATCGATAACCTGCTCAACTTTTCTTCCTCTTAATAATGTTTAAATACTCATCGTAATCACGAATATATTCATCCGGGTCATAATGGCGGCTTGCCAGAACAAGCAATACGCTGTCTGGAGAAAAATCGTACATATCTTTCCACAGCATATTAGACAGATATAAACCTGTTCTCGGTTTGTTAAGTTCTATAATTTCCTCTTCATATCCGTTGTCAACGCGAACCTTGCTCGTCCCGCTGACATTTACCAGCAAAAACTCCGTTTCTATGTTCGCATGGCTTCCGCGAACCACTTCCGAATCGGAACCATATATATAAAAAACTCTCTTTATGTCAAAGGGAATATCCATTCCGTCCCCTTCGATAACAACCAGATTGCCTCTTTCATCTCCGAAATCCGCAAATTTGATTATTCTGTACTGTTCCCGTAAACTCATCTGTTTCTCCAAAACCGTTAAACTCAAAACGAATTTAAAGCCTCAATCACTCTTTCCTGCTCTTCCTCTGTCATTCCGTTATAAAAAGGAACTGATAAAACTGTATCCGCATATTTTTCTGTAACAGGCAGGCAGCCCTTTTTCAGTCCAAGATATTCGTATGCTTTTGACATATGGGGAGGAATCGGATAATGAATGATTGTTCCGATTTCGTTTTTCTTTGTTTTTTAACATATGCAAACAATGTAATTATATAGGAAATACGGCGGATTGAAAAGCATTTCATCCACATTTTTACACTCCGTTCCTTCTTTTACAAATATTGCTGTTTTGACAGATATTGCTACAAAGCCGTCCTCTGTTATATAATATAAATGTACGTAGTTTTAAAACAAATTTCGGAGGAAAATATGCCCTCATCCAAAAATACCCAGGCGGATTTTTCGCAGCCTTTCGGAAAATTCGTCTCCAGAAAAATCGAACATGACGAAGAAACCATAGATTACCTTCCGGGGTACCGTTACCGTATCTGGCATAACGACCAGCCGGCAAACTATCCGGATCACAAACACAAAGCGCTGGAAATCATTCTTTGCACACAGAATACCTATTCGGTTACAGTTGAAAATGAAGTCTACAAATTACACGAAGGAGATATCATTTTCATTCCGCCGATGTCGGTTCATTCCATCACGGCTCCGGAAACCGGAGAGCGTTTTATCATGCTCTTTGATTCGAAATTCTTTGACTATTTTAAATCCAAAAAAGAAATCTTTAATTTCTTCTCATCGACAAAGGTTATCGGAATCAACTCTACGACGCATCTTTATCCGTTAATATATTCTTCCTTAAACAGAATTATCCAGCTTTACTTTGCGTTCAGCGAATTAAATGAAGTGGACATTTATTCGGAGCTTTTGAAAATCGTCAGTCTGATGACTCATTCAACCGAAGCCTCCGATGAAGAAGATGAAAAAATAATTACGCATTCCGAAATCTACAATAAATTCGTCAGAGTCCTGACATATATTGAGACCAATTATTCGGAAGATCTCGATCTTGAAACCGTGGCTAAAACCGCAGGCTTTTCAAAATATCATTTTTCGAGGCTCTTTAAGCAGTACACTGATTCGACCTTTTATGATTACCTTTGCAGCAAACGAATCCTCGAAGCGAAAAAGCTTCTTTTAACCAACACTCCGGTAACGGATGTTGCGTTCCAGGTGGGCTTTAACAACCTAACTACCTTCTGCCGCTGCTTTAAGAAATACTCGGGCTGCTCGCCCACGCAGTATAAAAACATGATCTCAAAAGAAGAAGGCATCGTCCTCGACAGCATCGGAGACGTATACCATCTAAAACCTGAAGAAAGCAATTAAAAAAAGAGTCAAACGGGGACGGTTCTAAATTGATCAAAAATGTCAAAATAGAACCGTCCCCAATTGCTCATTAGTCTTCGTAAGGTTTCATTGTGATGATCTTGCCGTTCTCATCATACTTAAGTTCTCTGAATTTAACACATCTTCTGTGGTTAACTCCGCCCGAAAGTGAAGAATCATGATAGAAAAGATACCACTTGCCGTCGATTTCAACGATTGAGTGATGTGTGGTCCAGCCGATTACTGGCTCAAGGATTCTGCCTGCGTATGTAAAAGGTCCTTTTGGTGAATCGCCGATTGCATAAACAAGGTAATGTGTTGTACCTGTGGAGTATGAAAGATAATACTTTCCGTTGTATTTATGCATCCAGGGGCCTTCGAAATATCTTCTGTCTTCGTCGCCTGCCTTCAAGGGTTCGCCGTTCTCGTCAAGAATTGTAATTTCCTGAGGAGTTTCCGCAAACTGAAGCATGTCGTCAGTAAGCTTTGCAACCTGAGGTCCGAGTGCCTTTGCATCTGCGGGAATCTCTGCGGGATTTTCCACGAATTCGCCGGTCTGCCATTTTTCAAGCTGGCCGCCCCAGAGTCCGCCGAAATAAATATATGCTGCTCCGTCATCGTCTGTAAGAACTGCGGGATCGATACTGAAGCTGCCCTTGATATAATCGGGTTCGGGCTTAAAAGGTCCTACAGGGCTGTCTGATACAGCTACACCGATATGGAATCTTAAATCCTTGTCACGTGCAGGGAAATAGAGATAGTATTTTCCGTCTTTTTCCGCACAGTCGGGTGCCCACATCTGCTTGCTTACCCAGGGAACGTCTCTCATGTTTAAAGCTTCGCCGTTATCTACACAGGGAGCATCCACATTGTCCATAGAAAGGATGTGGTAGTCCTCCATCTGATATTCATCGCCTTCGTCGTTATCCTCGCCCTCATGTTCAAGGTCGTGTGAAGGATAAACATATATTTTTCCGTTAAAAACGTGAGCGGAAGGGTCCGCTGTATAAATATGTGTTACCAAAGGTTCATTTTGTTTTGCCATTTTTAGAATCTCCTTTCAGGAACTATATATAATAATATATTACAAACCCCGCCTAGTTATCAATCAGATTGTAATTTTCCGCAAGGTAATTGTTTACGTCTTTAATCATAGCCTGCTGATAAAGATAAGGCTCACCGAATCTCTCAACAGCCTGATCGTATTCACCTTCCTCGAACCCGAGCGTTAAAATCAAAGCATTAAGATCTTCTTGTGAAACGGATAAATCAAATTTTTCGAAAAGTGCCTGATAAATAAGGTTCTTTTCAGCCTGTTCCCTGGCAGATTTCTTGATTTCCTCTTTGTATTCCTTCTTGGTCATCTTTCTCATATCGAGAACGTCTTTGTAAGCATCTTTCTGGTAAAGATTCTGATATGTGGAATTGGTGGTCTCCATCTGCTTGTAATCTTTTGCCTTCATGAAAGTCTTCATTTTTGAAAGATAACTTAAAGGATATGATTTAACCTTGGATTCGCTTATCGCATAATCCTGAACATACTGGTCAAATTTTGTCTGTGCGGCACTTAATCTGTATTTGTTTAAGAAGTCCTCGGCACTTTCAACGCTGTAACCGAAATTCTTAAGTACAAATTCGTCGTTAAATTCCGCGGTCTCGTATACACCGTTTAAAGTAATTGTATAAACTACAATCTTTCCTGCGAGTTCTTCATTTTCAAAATCTGTTCTGAAAGGAACGGATACGTCAAATGTCTCGCCTGTCTTATGACCGATAATTCCGTTTTCAAATTCCGTGGGATAAGTACCTGTGCCGAGAGTTACTCTGATACCCATTCCGTTGGTGTTTCCGCCTTCGTATTCCTTACCGTCGATACGGCCTACATAATCAACGCTTACGGTATCCTTCTCCTTAACCTCAACACCCTTCTTGTCGGAAAGGTTGGGATAGGACTCGGTGATTGCGTTAATATAAGTATCCTCTTCCGCTTCGGTAGGATAGTAATCGCTCTTGTTCATGTTAAGCGCGTTAAAGTCCGCAAGCTCAACATACTTTTCTGCCTTTACGCCCTTTATCTTTCCCTGCTCATTAAGCCCTATGGAATAATTAAGTTCCTTTTCGGCCTTCTTGGATGCATCGAAAATAAGTGCTCCGGCGATAATCGCGATTACGAGTACGATGAAAACGACTCCGATCACTCTTCCGATTGCCTGATTCCGCTCAGCTTTTTTTAATGCTTCTTCTCTTCTTTTTCTCTCAAGCATTCTTTTTTTCTGGCTCATAAAATCCTCCGGTTACGCCTGATTCTCATCCGGCACGCATTTCTGTGCTATAACAGCTTCATAATCATAGCCGGTATCAGGTATTCTGTTTATTTTCTTTATTTCAAAATATCTTAATTCGTTCGGATTAAGATTAAACGCAAGGTTAACTTTTCCGTCTTTTACGATTTTGTTCGACGAATCGATTCCGGGTTCGGCTGCCGCTCTTAAAAGAATCTTATGCTCTTTGTTCATGGATGCGGGCTCGCCCATTTCATGCCACATCTTCAAAGGATTTGCATGATTCTCATCTACAAACTTCTCAATCATAAAATATTCGCCGTCTTCAAGACTTTCGATATCTATTTCGATTTCTTTGTTTTTGTCTTCGTTATAAAGATCCGCATTCCATACAAGGCCTCTTAAATCGCCGTTATCCGCTTTAACGACAATTACGTCCTCACCTCTTAAAAGACACTCGCCCTGAAGTTTTTTGTAAAAAGCGAAAGTGTAGAATGTAGGCTTCTTAATAAGTCCGTCCGCAACAAGACCGAAGCCGCCGTGGAAAGGAGTAAAAGGAACTCCGAATTCCTCGAACAGATCTCCGAAAGTCCAGTATGAATATGACTCATGCTTGTCGCCCAAACGTGAAAGCATATGTGCAACATATGTTGCGTTAAGCACGGTATCGTGAATCGGAGCATTGGGAACATAGGATGTGTTAAATTCGGTGATGAATATTTCCATTCCCTTAAACTCATCATATGAATCAACGATATCTCTCGATCTTTCAAGCCACTTAAAAGCATTCTCGGGCTCGTGAAGATCGATATAAGCATAATGTCCTTCGAGTTTGGGCATATAACTTGTGTAATGGTGTCTTGAAACAAAATCCATCGGGAGATTTTTTGCTTTTACGAAATCAAGGAAAGCCTTAAGCCATCTCTCGTCATCTACGCCGCAGATAGCGGGACCGCCGACTTTAATCTTATCGTCTACTTCTTTTACGGCCTTGGATGTGAGTTCGTAAAGTTTGAAGTACTCTTCCATATCAGCATCCTTCCAGAAAGAAGGAAGGTTAGGCTCGTTCCATACTTCAACGGGCCAGTTTCTGATTTCGTCTATTCCGTATCTTTCGATTAAATGGCGGAGTGTGGCCTGAACAAGGTCGGTCCATTTCTTATAATCCTTCGGAGGGGAAATTTTACCTTTCCAGAAGAATGTTGTCTCTGTGCCTGATGCAAGATCGTCAGGCATAAAACCGAGCTCAAGCATCGGACGAATATTCATTTCAAGATAAGAATCCATAACCATATCAAGATAAGTAAAGCAGTATTCCGCCTTACCTTCCATATGTCTGAATTCTCTGTAAATACCCATGTATTTTGAGAAAAGGCCGTGGCCTCTGATGTATGAAAAACCAATCTCGTCCTGAGTGAGTTTAAGCTGGTCGAGGTACTCCTTGTGAAGGGCTAAATCCATTCTGCCCGTGCCCACACAGTGAGTGGCTTTATTGTTAAATGCAACGTTTTTTTTCAGGTCTGCAGTATATTTCATCTTTGTCTCCGTTTCTAAAATCTTTCCTCATAAAATATGCAGAAAACAACACTAAATGATTGTATCACATTTAAATTGCATATTCTACCTTATAAATTCTATTTTTAATGCATAAAAAACACCACTCCGAGCGACCGGAGTGGCATTTCCTTTTATGTTATTACACCTATTTACTTATTTTTGATTAGTTCTTTGCAATAAGCTTGAAGCCTCTCTTGGAAACTACGTCAAAGATAACGGCTGCAAGAAGAACCAGACCTTTAACAACCTTCTGCATGTTCTGGTCTACACCCATGATAAGCATGCCCAGGTTGATGACACCCATAAGGGTTGCACCGATGATAGCGCCGGGAACCGTACCGATTCCGCCGTATGCGGAAGCACCACCAATGAAACATGAAGCGATAGCATCCATTTCGTAGTTCTGTCCGTATGTAGGCTGAGCCGATGTCATACGAGCGATTGTAATCATACCTGCCAAAGCTGCAAGGAAGCCCATGTTCATGTATGCAAGGAAGTATGTCTTGTTTGTATTGATACCGGAAAGTCTTGTTGCTTTCTCGTTACCGCCGACTGCGTAGAAGTAACGTCCTGTCGTGGTATTGGATGTAATGTATGAGTAAACAAGAACTACAACACTTACAATGATAAGAACCGAAGGAATACCCTTGAACATTGAAAGAAGGATAGTTACTGCTACAACTACTGCAGAAATAAGCACAAGCTTAATGATCCAGGGAATAAGTTTATCTACTTCATAACCTTTTTTAAGTCTCTTTAATCTTCCGTAAATTTCAAGTCCGATAAATAAGATTACTGCAACAAATCCTACTACAAGACATGTAATGTTGATCGTAAAAACATCTCCGAAAAGTTTTCCGATGAAGTCGGGAATGTAGCAGTCTGCACCGCCGCCGAAGAATTTAAGGAAGCCGACTTTATCGTTAATTGTAACTGTAAGACCGTTAAGTACTACGTTACTTAAACCTCTGAAAATAAGCATTCCGGCAAGTGTTACGATGAACGGCGGGATTCTTACGTATGCAATCCAGAAAGCCTGTGTTGCACCGATTACTGTACCTACCGTAAACATGATAATTACTGCAACGGGCCAGGGAACTCCGAATGATTCCATAAGAGTTGCACCTACGGCACCTACGAAGCAAACAACCGAGCCAACCGAAAGATCGATGTTACCACCTGTAAGGATACAGAGAAGCATACCGGTTGCCAGAACGAACACGTAAGCGTTCTGTGAAATAATGTTACTTATATTGTTGGGTAAAAGGATTTTACCCTGTGTCGTTATTGTGAAAAATACCAAAACTAATGCGAGCACGATAACCATTGCATATTTTTTGATAAATTCAATGACTTTTGCGCTGTCATTCTTTTTTTCCATCACATTTCTCCTTTTCTTAAGAATTATTTTTATTCGCTTTCACTCTGTATAATGCGTGCCATAATTGATTCCTGTGTGGCTTCTTCGGCCTGCATTTCTCCGACTATTCTGCCTTCGTTCATGATGTAAAGTCTGTCGCACATTCCGAGAAGTTCGGGCATTTCCGATGAAATCATGATAACTGTCTTGCCTTCTGTTGCAAGCTGATTCATGATACAGTAAATCTCGTACTTCGCACCTACGTCGATACCACGGGTAGGCTCATCAAGGATCAAAATATCCGGATCCGCGAACATCCATTTTGCAAGGAGAACTTTCTGCTGGTTACCACCACTCAAGTTTCCTACATTCTGCTCTACGGTCGGGCATTTGGTTTTAAGTTTATCCTTATACTCAACCGCTACCGCATATTCTTTATCTTTATTGATTACCGAATTCTTGCTGACTTCACCAAGATTTGCCAAAGTGGTATTGAACTTAATCGAATTGCTAAGAATAAGTCCGTTACCCTTTCTGTCTTCGGTAACATATGCAAGTTTGTTTTTGATGGCTTCCTGAACACTGTTAAGGTGGATTTCTTTTCCGTCCTTAATAATCGTTCCTTTAATCTTCTCGCCGTAGCTCTTACCGAATACACTCATTGCAAATTCGGTACGGCCTGCACCCTGAAGACCGCAGATGCCGAGAATTTCTCCCTTTCTTGCATAAATACTTACATGATCGATAATCTTTTTCTCACTGTAAATAGGATGATATGCATTCCAGTCTTTAACTTCGAAGTTGATTTCTCCGATGTTCTTTTCTCTCTTAGGGAATCTGTCGGAAATTTCACGTCCAACCATTCCTTTAATGATTCTTGCTTCGGAAATATCATCTGTCTGCTTGTCAAGAGTTTCGATTGTAGCACCGTCACGGATAACCGTAATCTTGTCTGCAACGTATGAAATCTCGTTTAACTTGTGAGAAATGATAATTGATGTAAGACCGTTCTCTTTGAACTTAAGAAGCAAGTCCAGAAGGTCTTTTGATTCATTTTCGTTAAGTGATGATGTCGGCTCATCAAGGATAAGGAGTTTGGCATTCTTTGCAAGCGCTTTTGCGATTTCAACCAGCTGCTGCTTGCCGACGCCTATATCTTTTATCAAGGTTCGCGATGACTCTTTTAATCCGACCGTTCTTAAATACTCATCGCTCTTACCGTAAGTTTCAGCCCAATCAATCTTCCAGGACTTTCCCTGTTCATTACCCAGGAACATGTTCTCTCCGATTGTCATATAAGGAATAAGTGCAAGCTCCTGATGGATAATGACGATTCCCAGTGCTTCACTGTCCTTAATATTAGTGAATTTACATTCTTGACCGTCGTATATTATTTTTCCTTCGTATGTACCGTAAGGATAAATACCGCTTAATACGTTCATCAATGTCGATTTACCTGCTCCGTTTTCACCTACAAGAGCATGTATTTCACCTTCTTCTACCTGAAGGTTGACATTGTCAAGTGCCTTAACGCCCGGGAATATCTTGGTAATATTTTGCATTTCAAGTAATATTTTGGCCAATTTTATCCCTCCTGTTTAGATTACTAAAATTTTATCGTTTTTACTTGTGTCACAATTTTGTTTTTACATAGTTAAGTCCCCTTTTATTGGAAGGGGACTTAACTTTATGTAGGGAATGAGTTAAATCATTTTTAACGATCTACTCATAGGGGAATTACTTTAACTGATCTTCTGTGTAGTAACCGGAATCGATTAAGAGTTCTTTGTAGTTGTTAACATCTGCAAATACCGGCTCGCAAAGGTATGAAGGAACAACCTTAACACCATTGTCATATGTAGAAGTATCGTTTGTAGGAGCTGTGCCGCCCTTAAGGATAGCGTCTACCATTTCAACTGTCTTCTTAGCAAGTGTACGTGTATCCTTGAAGATAGACATTGACTGCTTTCCGGCGATCATGTTCTTAACGTTTGCGATATCGCAGTCCTGACCAGTGATGATAGGATAAGAACCTGTGTAGTTAACGAGTGCGTTTGCTACACCGAAAGCTGTGGAGTCGTTTGAACACATAACTGCGTCAAGCTGTGTACCGTCAGCATAGTTGGAAGAAATGATAGCTTCCATTCTAGCCTGTGCTGCATCTGATGCCCAAGCTGCTGTAGCAACTGTATCGAAATCGATCTGTCCCGAAGGAACAACGAGCTGGCCGTTGTCGATGTAAGGATTAAGAACGTCCATAGCACCTTTGTAGAAGAATCTTGCATTGTTGTCACCGGGGTCACCTGTGAAGATTTCAAGATTGTAAGGTCCCTTGCCTTCTTTAAGTCCTAACTGATCTTCGATGTACTGACCCTGCTTTGTACCAACGAGTTCGTTGTTGAATGTAGCATAGTAGGAAACAGCGTCTGAGTTCATGATAAGACGGTCATAAGCGATTACGGGAATCTTTTTCTGCTTAGCCTGTTCAAGAACTGTTCCGAGTGAATCACCATCGATAGAAGCGATAACGAGAACGTCGCATCCTGATGTGATCATGTTTTCAATCTGTGTAACCTGTGTGTTGATGTCGTTTGATGCATACTGAAGGTCTACATCATATCCTGCTTCTTTAAGAAGCTTCTCCATGTTGGCACCGTCCTGGTTCCATCTCTGAAGATCCTTTGTAGGCATTGCAACGCCGACTTTCTTATTTCCTGAACCACCTACCGAACAACCAACGAGTGTAGTTGCTACCATACCTGATGCAAGAAGAACACTGAGTAATCTTTTTTTCATTTCTTTACCTCCCATTAAATAGTGTGAAATGTTTTTTCTCATGATGTTGGTCTCATGAATACAAATACACATTAACACACCTTTTTGCAAAATAAATTGCTACATTCTGCACTTTTTTGATAAGTTGAAAAATTAAAAAAAGTGTATGCTATCAAAAAATTGTCAGCATACACTTCTCTTTGACAAAAAAATGCTATATCAGTCTGTTACGTTTAAATAAACGTCTTCTCTTGTATGGAAACCGCTGTTAATAATTACTTCATCCATATTTTCCTTGGTAACCGGAATAGGCTCCAGCAGGATACAGGGAACATCATATGCTCCGTTGTTCATGGTCTGATCGGTTCCCAGGTTTTCGTGATTAGCCAGTTTGATTGCGCATTCCGCAGCCTGCTTTGCAAGATTGTCCACGGGTTTGTACACCGTCATAAGCTGCGTGCCTTCAACGATTCTCTGGCAGGCTTCAAGGTCCGCATCCTGCCCCGTCACGGGAATCTGTCCTGCGAGACGCTGCTCGGACAATGCAGATACGACTTTACTTGCAATATTGTCGTTACCGCACATTATTGCATCCGCGTTGGAAATCGTTTCCATATTTTCATATACATAATCGTAAGCAATCTCTGCTCTCCATGCTTCGCAATGGGTTCTGTCAACAATATTCACCTTGTTCTCTTCCATTACTCCAATGAAGCCGTCCTCAAGTGCAGGAACATTGTAGTCCGCGGGAGAACCGCCGATCATTACGATATTGCTGCCCTCTCCGATGCCAGAACCGACAAGTGTCTCTCCCATCATCTTTCCTACGGTAGCATTGTCAAAAGACACGTAAAGGTCAATATCCGCATCCCTTATGATACGGTCATAAGCGATAACCTTGATTCCGGCGTTCTTCGCTTTCTTAACTTCCTCGGAAAGAGTATCGGCGTCGATACAGATAATCACAATGACGTCAACATTCTGCTCTATAAAATAAAGAATCTGTCTTTTCTGTTCTTCAATATTTCCGTTGGCATTCTGAACGTTTACTTCGGCGCCCATTTCCTTGGCCGTGGAAACAAAAACGTCTCTGTCTCTCTGCCATCTTTCAATAACGAAAGAGTCAAAGGACATTCCTATATTGACGGTGTCCGGAACATTTTCGGTATTGTCGCCCGTCTCGCCTTCTTTTACGGTACAGGAAGACAAAGGCATTAAAACCATCGCCATTGTCAGAAATACGCTTATTAACTTTGCAGCCCTTTTTAAAATGTTTTTCATATTATTAATCCTAAAATAAATACGTATTCATGTCATTTACAAAGCGTCCTTGTACTCCGTCGGAGATACGCCCTCGTATTTTTTGAAAGCTCGCGAGAAATAGTTCGGGTCCGAAAAACCTACAGAATAACTTATTTCTTTTATGGAAGCTTCGGAATCGGAGAGCATCTTCTTCGCGTTCTCGATTCTCACCCTGCTTAAGTACTCAACGTAGTTTTCTCCGGTTTCCTGCTTGAAGAGCTTGCTGAAATAATACGAACTGATATTGCAGTATCTTGAAATATCGTCGAGCGAAATGTCTTTCATGTAATTCTTATTAATGAAGGACTCCGCTTTTTCAATTAAGCTCTCGGATTTTTCGCTTCTGTTGTTTTCCACCTTCTGCGTTACTTCAATTATTTTATTTAAGAACCATGTCTTTAATTCGCCCAAATCATCCGTGCCCATTACTACGGGGAGATAATCCGTACGACTCTTGAATTCGTATCTGTTGCCGCCCTTTATATAAAGAAGTCTCTCCGCGTAAAGCACGAACTCAAGTGATTTAAGTCTTATATCCATGATACTGTCTGCAAAATTGTCGCTCATCCAGTCAAAATACTGGCCAGCCGCATTGCCCGCGCCGACATAGTCACCCTTTTCAACCAGCTCAAAGAGTCTCTTCTCTGTTTCAACGGGATAGTTTTCTTCGTAATCGCAGCGGATGTCAAGGTCATCTGCATGAGCCACGCGTCCGTTTGCGTTTAAAAGCGCCTGTAATGCTTCATCGTAGGACTCGTTCATCTTTGCAAATTCTTTTACGCCGCCGATACCGATCTTAAAATCACCCGAGAGCTTTCTCTGAAGCGTTCTCGTAAATTCTCTGGTCTTTTCGATAAGCGCATTTCTTTCCGAATAATCCATCTCGGGCTTATCAAAAGGTACAAGCACTGCAATTTTATTGGACATAACGTTTCCGACTATTCCGCCGCAGAAATCTTTTATGTAGGAACGAAGTTCGGGATAGTGATTCTGGAGTCTTACGCTGCTGCCGACGGCATTGGTTAAATTCGAATCCTCGTCTCTTTCACCGCAGACAACGGTCATCATGTATCCGTACTCTTCTTTTATGCCGAGGATGTTTTTGTAATTGATTGCATCTTCGGAAAACTTATTCTGCAGGAAAATACTGTAGATGAGTCCGCTCTCAAGCATCGGAATAACCATCTCCATTTTTTCCATTATCATAAGATCGTTGCTTCTTCTGGCTCTTTCCTTATCTATTATGGCCATCGCGCGTTTGACAACGGAGATGATTCTGTTCTTTTCCATGGGCTTGGTGATGTAATCTAGTACGCCGAGCTTGATAGCCTCGGTAGCATAGTCGAATTTATCGTAAGCACTCATTACGATAAAAATCACGTCCTTGTTCTTTTCGCGGATTTCCTTCATTGCATCGATACCGTTGATGCCGGGCATCTGAATATCCATGATGGAGATGTCCGGTCTGAAGTTTTCGGCCAGCTCAATCACGCTTCGTCCGGTTTTGGCGAATTCTATCATACATTCTTTGCCGAATTCTTTTTCAAGCACGAATTTTAAGGAATCGATTACAATGCCTTCGTCATCGGCTATCATAATTTTATACATTCTCACTGCCTCCGTTGGTCAGTTTTATTATAACTTCCGTACCCTTGCCTTCGCCCTCGCTGACGATGGATACGCTGTCTTCCCTGTCGGTAAAGAGTCTTAATCTCTTGATGACGTTATCCATTCCGATACCGTGAGCTCCGACGGGCGCGGCCTTCTCTTCTTCGGTCAGTTCACCGCTTAAAACCTTGTCTATGGTTTCCTGTGTCATACCGATGCCGTTGTCTTTAACACTGATAAAGACATTGTCGTCTTCCGAGTAAACGCGAAGGGTGATTTTGCCCCTGCCTTCCATTTCTTTTATGCCGTGGTTGATGGAATTCTCCACTATGGGCTGGAGAATCATGCTGGGCATAAGAATATCGGTTAGGCTTTCGTCGATGTCTTTTTCGTATTTGATATCGCCTGAGAAACGTACGTTTAAAATATAAATGTAATGGTCGATAAGACTTATTTCATCGGCTAATTTAACCGTTGTATTTCCTTCACGAACGTTGTATCTGAAGAATTCCGCGGTGTTCTGAATGTAATCGTAGGTCTTTTCCGCCTCTTCCATCATCGCAAGCTGTGCGCCGGCATTAAGAGTGTTGAAAAGAAAATGAGGGTTAATCTGTGTCTGCAGGTATTTAAGCTGTGCTTCTTTTAGGGTGGATTCGATCCTTAATTCCTTCTCCTGCATCTTTCGCTCATGTTCCATGTTCTCTTTTATCTGCTCGATGTACTCTCTGATACTTGCGACCATCTTGTTGAAGGCTTTGGTAACGACGCCGATTTCATCGTTCGTTCTGATTTCGAGAGTTTCGATTTCAAAATTACCTTTAGCCACTTCATCCGCAGACTTTGCAAGCTTTCTGATAGGATCGATAATAGAGCTCGTAAAACCGATAACGAAGACCGAACTTCCAAGCAGCGCTGCGACCATCATGACAATCGAAATGGTTTCGAAAAATCTGAATGCGGAAAGCAGCTCGGAAAAGTTTGAAGAGTTACTCTTGAATCTTTCGTTGTTAAGACTGTTGATGTAGGTATTTATATAATTGTAAAGTCTGCTCGCTTTGTCAAACTCGGCAGAATATCTTTCAACGTTTCTGCCTCGCTTTGCCTCTATGGCATAACCCGTGGTCTGAATATATTCATTCGACATATTCCTTATGTTCTTTTCCATTAAGTCATATGTATCGCCGGTAACCGAATTGTTTAATTCATATACGAGTTTGTAATAATCCTGCTCACTCTTATAGTATCTTTCAAGCGAATCCGAAGTCTTTGTATTAAGATAATCGGTCATGTTGTTCTGAACATCGGCGAGTGCTTCCGCAAGTTCGTTTAGCTTTAAGTTGTCACGGTAAACCGCATCCATTTCCCTCGTCATCGTATTGATACCGAATATAAGCATGGCGTTAACGATAAAAATGAGGATACTCGCCATGATGAAGATAATACTTAACTTAAGCTGCAGCGAATTGGCAGGTTTGGTAGACTTTTCTCTCATTCAGTCACCTCCTCGTTTTCGCTTAAGTAATCGGATACGTTGCTCTTATCAATCAGCGTTACGTCCGCAAGCATATACTGACTGGTGTAGCCGTATTCTTCATATTCTTTTATGGCGTCTACACAGTAAACACCCATCTGATAGGTATCAACCGAAATGGTCGAGTAAATGACGCTTCTGGAAATACCTTTTAAAATCGACTCGGAATCGTAATATCCGAGAATGGCGGATTTACCTACCTTGTTGTAGTCTACCAGCGACTGGTAAACACAGTTGGTGTCTGTTTCGTTTAAGCATACAACAACATCGGGAGTTTCCTGAGATCTGAAAATATCACGAATGGATTCTTCTGTGGTAAACGTATTTCTGTTATCAACATACGCCTGTGACAGTTCAATCTGAATCTCGGTGTTTTCCGTGGATACAACGTTCTGGATACCCGACCATACAAGGGACTGATTGGAATTGTCCGAATAGGAATTGACGAGCGCAACCACTTTTAAGGTATCGTTCATATGCGTGGACGCCGTGGTGTTGGAAAGTTCGTACTCTCTCGCGATTTTTACAATCTGCTTGCCATACTCACGGCCGAGATTATAACTTCCGACACCGACATAGCAGCATCGAAGCGAATTGGCACTGTCACCGTATACGGTAACTACGGGAATGCCTTCGTAAACCGCTTCATTTATGAGATTTCTCATTTCCATGCTCTCATCCGCATGGACGATGATACCGTCCACTCTTGATGCGATTGCAATTTCCATGAGCTCCGTATTGCTGTAATCTTCCGAAAGATTCTCACCCATCATCTCTACACATACGCCTTTTTTGATGCCTTCCTCGTATGCGCCCTTATAAACCGATTTCCAGAAATCAAGTTCTCTGTCGGACGAAATCATTACGTAGTATTTGCTGAAATTAACATCAGAACTGCTTACGGCACTGTAGGTGTCGCCCGCGTGTCTTGCGGCTCTTATGGTACGCGAAAAATATAAAGCGACAGAAACAAAAATAACAGCCACTATTAAAATCATGACCGAATAAACAAGTACTAAATTTCTGGTTGAAATTCTTTTTTTCTTCATTGCTTAGTGCTGTCGCTTTCCTTTTTATCTGTGTCGGCTGCATCTTTTATGAGTGCAAAAACAATCGCAAATACAAAGATTGCGAAATTTCTGCAGGTAAACGCAGCGTGTTCGTACGAGTGATTTGCTGCCACAAACCACCATACAAAAGGTATTAAACCGATTAAAAGAACGGGGATTCTTTTGGCGAATCCGTCAAAGTGTTTTTTGAGTCCTTTTTTTATGATTAAAACAATTACCGTAACTGTTATAAGAAGCATTAATAACGCGAATGCTCTGTTTGCAAAAGGAGAAATATTGTTTTTAAGTACTTTAAAATATCCTGTGATTCTTCCGCCGTCTGTTGCGGATGAGGTTCTCGCCGAGATTGTATTTACCGCGTCGGATACGGTGTTTCTGCCGGTAAATATAAGGGCAATAATCCATTTTGATGCCCACATAAATACATATCCGATTCCCCAGGTGAGCGAATTTTTTATGATGGATAAATATGTTTTCTTTGTTTCTTCTTCCTTTAGGGCAAGTACTGCAATAAGCGGGAATGCAAGCGTCACAAGCGGATATGTCAGGAAATCAAAGTATGCGGTAGCACAGCCTGCAGCCAAGAAGAATGTCATGTAGCCTTCGTTCTTTGAAAACTTTTCGTCAAAAAGAGCTATCAAAAGCATTTCAATAAGCATGATATACATGCAGATGCTTAAGGAAAGCGATGCGAAAGATGAAAAGAAAAACATAAAAGGGAGAGATACCGCAAAAGAAAACGCAAGTTTCGAATGCCCTTTTTTAGAGAAAAGAATCAGTGAAGCCGCAAGAAGAATCATTTGCAGACCTGCGTTTAATAGTCTTACGGAATTAAGCGAAGTAAACAAAAGAAGCGGTTTTAAAACCACCAGATAGCCGTGCCAGTATCTCGGATAAGCTACCTCAAGCCTGGTGGGAGCGCCGTTTAAATAGTCCGTCAGAGAAAGACCGGGGCACCACTCTTCTTCGTTGCCAACTTCGTTTCTGTATAAATTCAGAGCCTGATCCAAAGCCGAATGACTGCCGTCATAAACCGCAAACTGAAGCATAATGCAGTCGGTGAAATTACCGATTAACGTCGCATTATAATCGTCGATAATCATTTCATCCGTACACTCGGCTTTGATTGATTCAACCGATGAATTTACATTTGCCGTGATTTTTGAAGTCGGAAGCAAATGAACCAAAAGCAGGAGTATTAATCCTGCTATTGGCATCAGTAAAAGAATTATCAGGTTTTTAATTACAGCTTTTTTCATGCGATGGGTTCAAAATCAGCCGCTCCGTGTTTGCAGAGAGGACATACAAAATCTTCGGGAAGTTCGTCGCCTTCGTAAACATATCCGCAGACCTTACATACATAACCCTTCTTGCCTTCTGTCTCGGGCTTGGGTTTTACGTTTGCCTGATAATATGTGTATGTCATGGTTTCCTTGTCGGAAAGAACTCTGGCCTCTGTTACGGTACAGATAAACATACCGTGAGTGTCGAGGTCGACATACTGTTCAACCTTAAGCGACATAAACGCATTGATGTATTTTGAAAGGAATACCAGTCCGTTGTCGGAACGAAGAAGATTGTCTTTTTCGTTTTCGAATTTATCCACATTTCTGCCGCTTCTGAAACCGAAGCATTCGAATACCGAGAAAGGAGCCTCAACGGAAAGGCAGTTAACGTTCATAATACCTGTCTGCTTGATGACATGATGTGAATAATTGTCTTTGTTGATGCATACAGCCACACGGTTGGGTGAGCTGGTAACCTGTGAAATTGTATTAACGATAAGTCCGTTATCCTTTTTGCCGTCATTGGATGTAACAACATAAAGGCCGTAACCGATCTTAAAGAGTGCTGTCAGATCGTTCTTGTTGGCGGTCTCGTCTCTCTGTGCCTTGTAATCCATGCAAAGCTCATCAGCGAGTGCTTCAATCTGTGCCTTGCTCTCATCATTTAATGCGGAGAGAATCTTAACTGTAGTATCGGTAAATGTAAGATTCTTACAGCCTTCCAACATTCCTTTCATGGTCTTTGCGGCAAGAGGTGCCCATGAACCGTTTTCGATAAGTCCGACTGTTTTATTCTTAAATCCTCTTTCTGTAAGATGGTTGATAAATTCTCTCATAAAAGGGAAGATCTCAGCATTGTATGTAGTTGTGGCGAGAACGATTTTGCCGTATCTGAATGCGTCTTCAACAGCCTCTGCCATATCGTCTCTTGCAAGGTCCGTAACAACAACCTTCGGACAGCCGCTTGCTTTAAGCTTGTCTGCAAGAAGTTCAACCGCTTTTTTGGTATGACCGTAAACCGATGTGTACGCGATAACGATACCGTCGCTTTCAACACCGTAGAATGACCAGATATTGTAAAGGTTAAGATAGTAACCTAAGTTTTCGCTTAAAACGGGACCGTGAAGAGGGCAGATAATCTGAATGTCGAGTCCTGCTGCCTTTTTAAGCACTGCCTGAACCTGTGCGCCGTATTTTCCGACGATACCGAAATAGTAACGTCTCGCTTCGCATGCCCAGTCTTCTTCAACGTCAAGCGCGCCGAATTTGCCGAAGCCGTCAGCCGAGAAAAGAACCTTATCACAGGAATCGTAAGTCATAATAACTTCGGGCCAGTGAACCATGGGTGCAGCCACGAAGTTAAGGGTATGCTTACCAAGAGAAAGTGTATCGCCTTCTGCCACAACGATTCTGTTGTCTTCAAAATCTTTTCCGAAGAAGTTTTTCATCATCGTAAAAGCCTTTGCGGAAGAAACGATTGTTGCTTCGGGATAATTCTTTGCAAAGTTAACTATATTTGCGGAATGATCGGGTTCCATATGTTGAACCACGAGGTAATCCGGCTTTCTGCCGTTTAATGCATTTGCAAGATTATCAAGCCATTCGTGTGTGAAATTTTTATCTACTGTATCCATAACGGCAATCTTTTCATCCATAATCACATATGAATTGTAAGCCATGCCGTTTGGAACGTCGTACTGTCCTTCAAAAAGGTCTATTGAGTGGTCATTCACGCCAACATATTTTATATCGTTTGTAACTGTCATAATACCCTCCCGCCTTGATTTTTTTATTTGTCTGCAGACCACTTAATTATACTTTATTTCACTTCCTTTGTTAAGTAAGATATAGTATAATATTTATATTGTATTGGAAAGGAGATTACACTATGGATAAGTACGCATGCCCCTGTGGCTATGTTTATGATCCCGAAATCGGAGATCCCGATTCAGGTATCGCTCCCGGAACAGCTTTTGAAGATATTCCCGATGACTGGGTTTGCCCCATCTGCGGTATCGGCAAAGATGCTTTTGAGAAAGAATAATTAAAAAAATTATCGCCTGCAGTTTTTGCAGGCGATTTTTTAATGGTGTCTTATGACTTCAAATCTCTGAAGTTTTACATCTTCATCCGGCATAATTCCGGCTTTTCTTTTGGCTATATAAATCTGATTTTCTACGGTATCCACTCCGTCAAGGTCGGGTAAAAGAAGTCCTCGCCTAAAACCCTTGGAAACTATAACGCCGTATCTTTTGACATCTAATTCATCGGGTGACGAAATATCCTCAGGCTCACTGAGAACATCCACTGAAATGTCGAGCAAAGGCAGTTCTTCTTCTCTTACAGGCATAAATCTCGGGTCGCAAGTTGAGGCGCTGATAGCGTTTTGAATGATTTCTTCGCCCACGCAGTCTGTAGTTGCGAGAATCGTTCCGATGCAGCCTCGAAGCTCTCCGTTTTTATGAAGTGAAACGAATGCACCTGCTCTTTTATCAGTCATTTCCGAAGGTAGATCTTTCGGAAGCGGAATCGTGACTCCGTCTTTTATATATGATTCAATTGTCTTTCTGGCAAGATTGACATATTCGTCAGAATTTATTGTTTTACTCATTTTTGAATCCTTTGCTATTTAAGGAGCCAAGCACATTTACCTGTTGTGGGAAGCATCGCTCCTTTCGACATGCTATAACATGGGTAAGAAAAATTATTTAAGCAAGAACACCATATAATATGGGACGGTAAGTTTTGCGCCTTCCCGTCCTACATTATTAGCGCTCAGTTTTATGCACCTGTTCACGCCATATTGCTCCTTGTTTTTTAAAACTGTGTTTGCAGATTTGGCATTTCCTGTCGTTGCTTTAACCTCAACAAGAGAGATTTCACCATCTATTGTTGATATGAAATCTATCTCCAATCCGCTATCCTTATGGTAATAGTATAAATTTCTTCCGTTTTTTGAAAAAGCATCTGCTACTATATTCTCATAAATT
>JAGCVT010000088.1 GCA_017962225.1 Lachnospiraceae bacterium | reverse complement strand
TCTTTACATGAATTCCTACGATACGCTGGCTGTTAATTCGAGCGTGGAACTTGCAAGAAAAAAAGGCTTTTCCACACTAGCAGGTTTTGTAAACGCAGTCCTTCGAAATATTTCGAAAAACAAAGACAATATAAAATATCCTGAAAAAGGTGATGATAACTATCTTTCGGTAAAGTATTCAATGCCTTTGAATCTGGTGAAATTACTTGTTTCGCAGTACGGGGAAGAACGAATCGAGAAGATGCTTAAAGCTTCTCTTGAAAGCGATTTCGTCCGTATCAGAATAAGCGAAAAAATAAGCGCTTCGGAAAAAGAAGAAATCATAGAGGATTTTAAGAAAAAAGGCGCCGAGATAATACCTGTTAACGGATTTGATAATCTTTTTAACATAAAAGGCATGGGAAATATCGGCGAATTTAAATCTTTTATGAGCGGAAAGATTTATATCCAGGATGTCGGAAGTTACATGCTTGTAAAGAATGTACCTTTCGGTGAAAGAATTCTTGATACATGCTCGGCTCCGGGCGGTAAAAGTATCTTTTTATCGGAAAGATATCCCGATGCAAAGATTACGGCCTGCGATATTTCGGAAGATAAGATTTCAAGAATAAAAGAAAACATCGAAAGATGCAAAGCCGCTAATATTTATGTACAGATTTGTGATGCCACGGTATTTAACCCCGAATTTGAAGAGGCATTCGATGTTGTAGTTGCCGATGTTCCGTGTTCGGGTCTTGGTGTAATAGGTAAGAAACAGGATATCAAATACAGACTCACGGATGAAAGCCTTGAAAGCCTGTACGAACTTCAGAAGAACATTCTAAATAATGTTTCAAAGTACGTTAAAAAGGGCGGATATCTTTGTTACTCGACATGTACTGTAAATAAAAAAGAGAACGAAGAACAGATAGAAAGATTCTTGGCTGAAAATAATTTTGAGTACGCAGATCTTTCCTTCGTTCCCGAAAATATGAAAGACAAAGTAAATAACGGATGTCTTTCGCTGATGCAGGGTATTGATGATTCGGACGGATTTTTTATATCGGTTTTGAAAAATAGAGTATGAGAAAAAAACCTGACGGAAAAATTGAATTTCTCAACGCAACGACCATTCTCTGGTAAGAGAAGTGTCCCCAAATGGTCATTATGAAAGAGATTAAGAATTTAACCTTAACTGAATTAACGGATGAGATAAAAGCCTTAGGCGAAGCTTCCTACAGAGCAAAGCAGATTTATGAGTGGCTTCATGTAAAGCTTGCAAGAGACTTTGACGATATGAGTAATATCTCTGTAGCTTTACGAAACAAACTCAAGGAAAACTTTGAGTTTACAAAGCTGACGACGGTCAGAGTCAGCGAATCAAAGATTGATTCGACGAAAAAGTTTCTATTCGAAACAAAGGACGGAAATTACATCGAGAGCGTGTGGATGCAGTATCATCACGGCAATTCGGTATGTATTTCCTCACAGATTGGCTGCAGAATGGGCTGCAGATTCTGTGCGTCAACGATTGACGGTTTGGTCAGAAGCTTAAGTGCTGCGGAAATGCTTGAGCAAGTTTATGAAATCACCCGAATTACGGGCGAGAGAGTGTCAAATGTGGTAGTTATGGGAATGGGCGAGCCCATGGATAATTACGACAATCTCGTAAAGTTTGTGAAACTTTTAACTTGCCCGGAAGGGTTGAATATTTCCGCAAGAAATGTTACAGTATCAACTTGTGGGATTGTACCTAAAATAAAAGAACTGGCAGAGGAAAATCTGCCGATAACTTTAGCGCTTTCCCTCCATGCTCCGAACGACGAAAAAAGGAAGGAACTGATGCCCATAGCCAACAGTTACAGCATCAGCGAATGCCTCGAAGCATGTGATTATTATTTTGAAAAGACCAAGAGAAGGGTAAGCTTTGAATATTCTCTGGTTGCAGGCGTAAATGACAATGACGAAGAAGCCGAGGAACTGTCGGCTCTTTTACGAGGTCATAACGGCCACGTTAATCTGATTCCCGTAAATCCCATAAAAGAAAGGGATTTCAAAAGATCGGACAAAACGAGGATTTACGCGTTTCAAAATAAACTTGAAAAAAACGGGATAAATGTTACTATAAGAAGAGAAATGGGCAGAGACATAGACGGTGCCTGCGGACAGTTAAGACGCCGGCACAATGAAGAAGCCCGGGGGTTAGATAGTGATAAAGGCTGTATCTAAAACAGATATAGGAAAACTCAGACAACTGAATCAGGATTTTGTATTTACTTCGATTTATCCTCTGGGTGCACTGGATAATCTTTTTCTGGTTGCAGACGGAATGGGCGGACACAAGGCAGGCGATTATGCTTCCAAGTGTGCGGTCGAAACAATTACGGAAATGTGTTCAAAGAGCAGGGGCAAGAAAATGGTCACTGCAATTTCCGATGCAATAAATGAGGCAAATACAAGAATCAGAAGAAAAGCAATGGAAGACGTTAATATGGTAGGAATGGGCACAACAGCCGTTCTTGCTACCATTTCAAATGACACGCTTACCGTTGCGAATGTCGGAGATTCTAGACTCTATGTAATATCCGCAGACAAGACCATCACCCAGATCACAAGAGATCATTCTTTAGTTGAAGAAATGGTCAGAATGGGCGGAATCGACAGAGTCAGTGCGCGCAATCATCCCGATAAAAATATTATAACCAGAGCAATTGGTGCTACGGGTAATGTTAATATAGACTTTTTTGAGGTTCCGCTTCGTGACGGAGATATTATTCTCATGTGCTCGGACGGACTTTCCAATATGATAGAAGACAGTGAAATTCTGAAAATAGTAACCTCCGAAGAGAGTCTTGAATCAAAAGCAGCAGGTCTTATTTCCACCGCCAACGAAAACGGCGGAAGCGACAATATTTCGGTGGTTTTAATCGCATACGAGCAGTAGGAGCGTTTGTTTATGGTAAAGATTGGTATGGTCATCGGTGGCCGGTATGAAATACAGGAATTAATAGGCACCGGTGGAATGTCTGATGTTTACAGAGCTAAAGACAATAAACTGAATAGAAACGTTGCAGTTAAGGTTTTAAAGCAGGAATTTTCCGAGAACAGGGATTTTGTGGCCAAATTCCGCAAGGAAGCCGAAGCTGCGGCTAATCTTATGCATCCGAATATTGTTACCGTATACGATGTAGGAGAGGAAAACGGTATCTCTTATATCGTTATGGAACTTGTGGACGGCTATACCCTAAAGCAGTATATCGAAAAGAAGAGCCGTCTGACCATCAGTGAATGCATCAGTATTGCCCTGCCCATTGCTTCGGGTATTGAAGCTGCTCACAACAACGGTATCATTCACAGGGATATCAAGCCCCAGAATGTTATTATTTCAAAAGACGGTAAAGTTAAGGTGACCGACTTCGGTATCGCCAAGACTACGACATCAAATACGATTTCCAGCAATGTAATGGGAAGCGTTCATTATACTTCTCCCGAACAGGCCAGAGGCGGTTTTTCCGATGAAAAGAGTGATATTTATTCTTTGGGTATCACACTTTTTGAAATGGTTACCGGCAGAGTGCCTTTTAACGGAGATACCACGGTTGCAATCGCAATCAAGCATATCCAGGAAGAAATGCCGTCTCCGAGAATCTATGTCGAAGACGTTCCCATCAGTATAGAACAGATCATCTTAAAATGTACGCAGAAGAGCCCTGACAGAAGATATCAGAAGATGAGCGAGGTAATAGAGGACTTAAAGAAGGCCTATATTTCACCGAACGAAAACTTCGTTAAGATTGATGCTTACGAGCAGAACTCCGTTACCAAGACCAATCTTAATCCTATGTACAGGACACGCGGCAAAGAAGAGCCTGCGGATGTTACAAACCCCGTAAAAGAAGATGTTTCGCGTATGAACAACAGAAAGCGCGAATCACTGGTTCTTCCGAAGAACGTTAAAAATACCGATGATGCTGCAGGCCAGAGTGCTGCTAGAAAGCCTCAGCCTAAGCCTCAGACCGCAAATAAGCCCAAGCAGCCTCAGCCTAAGCCTCAGACTGCAAACAAGCCCGCACAGGCACAGAATAAACCGAAGCCTTCACAGGTACAGAGTAAGCCTGTTTCCTCATATAAAGGAAACACCGGCAAAAAGCCCGGCAAGAAAAAGTCCGATGCATCCGAAAAGATTAAGACGGTTGTTATTGCTGCAGTAGCCGTAACAATCGGTGTACTGCTTTTGGTACTTCTCGGAAAAGCACTCGGCATATTCTCAGACAGGGATGCAAAGGTACAGTTTACAACAGTTCCGGTTGTAAACAATATGGTTTCGTCAGAAGCACAGAAATATCTTGAGAATCATAAATTTACGGTAGAAACGGTATACGAGGATTCTTCAACCGTTCCTTCAAACAGAGTAATCAGAACAGAGCCTTCGGCAGGCAGCAATGTGGAAGAAGGCAGCAAGGTTACCATGGTTATTTCCGCAGTAAAGGATACCGGAGTTAAGATCCCCGATGTTACAAATATGACCGAAGCCGAAGCTACTGCCAAGCTTGAAAATGACGGATTCAAGGTTACAAAGACCTCTGAAAAGAGTGATTCCGTAGCCAAGGGAAAAGTTATTTCACAGGATCCCGTGGCAGGCAGCCCCGGAAGCTTTGAGAGTACTGTAACACTTGTTATAAGTGACGGTTCGGGTAAAGAGAAGAATAAAATGCCCGATCTTACAGGCAAGACCGAGCAGGAAGCCATTGAACTGGTTGAAAGCGTGGGAATGAAAGTTTCCGCGATTAATGAAATATATTCCGATTCCGTAGAAGCAGGACTTATCTGCGGACAGAGTTATACTTCGGGTTCCACGGTTAAGGAAGGTTCCGAAGTTACATTAAAGAAGAGTATCGGTCCCGAACCCAGATATTATTCATGTAATATTATGGTTCAGGCTCCCGAAAAATATTCGGGCGGAGCGGTAAGCGTTATTTTAAAAACTCTCGACGGAGAGAAGCTTTATCATAACGATGCTCCCATATTCCCTCTTAACATCAACATTTCGCAGATTTATGCCCAGTCGAGAGGCATTGTCGAAATTAACTATACCGTTATGACTACGGAAGAGACCGTTGATGAAAACGGAAACGTTGTAGTTCAGAACGTTCCCAAACCCGATGTTGTCAGCTACGAAGTGGAATTTGATTAATGACCGGTAAGATAATTAAAGGAATATCCGGGTTTTACTACGTTTATTCTTACGAAAACGCGTGCGTTTATACCTGCAGAGGACAGGGAAAGTTAAGGGATAAAAAGATAAAGCCCCTTGTCGGTGACAATTGCAAAATAGAAGTATCGGATGAAGAGAAAAAAGAAGGAAGCGTGCTTGACATTCTTCCGAGAGACAATGAGCTTATTCGTCCCGCTGTAAGCAATGTGGATCAGATGATGGTCATTTTTGCTTTAAGCAATCCGAAGCCCAATTTTTATCTCCTCGACAAATTTCTCTTTTTCATCATGCATGAAAGATTAAAACCGATACTGATTTTTAACAAAGAAGATTTGGACTCCTCCGACAAAGAGGAAGTTGAAAGAATATATAAAGGCTTTGATGCACCTCTAATTTTTACGAGTGCCAAAGAAAAGATAAACATAGATGCCGTAAAAGAACTCCTGCGCGGAAAGACAACCGCGGTTGCAGGTCCGAGCGGTGTCGGCAAATCCACTTTAATCAATGCCGTTGTCGGCAGTGAAATAATGGAAACCGGCGATATATCAAAGAAGACGCTTCGAGGCAAACACACCACGAGACATACGGAAATGTTTGAATTTGATGTGGACGGTACCGAATCTTTTATACTTGATACGCCCGGATTTTCATCATTTTATCTTCCCACTCTTCTTAAGCAGGAGAGAGCTTCGGATTATTATCCCGAATTCCTTCCTTACACACGGGGATGCAGATTCAACGCCTGCCTTCATGACAGGGAGCCGGACTGCAGCGTAAAAAAGGCGGTGGAAGAAGGACTTATCTCTAAAGAGAGATACGAAAACTATTTAAAGATTTTATCCGAAATCAAAAAAAATTACAGATACTGACGAGAGGTTTATACATGAATTACATTTTGGCTCCGTCCATTCTTTCGGCGGACTTTCTTGATTTAAGAAGTCAGATTAAAGAGGTGGAAGATTCCGGCGCAAAGTATTTACACTTTGATGTTATGGACGGATTGTTTGTTCCGAATATTTCTTTTGGAATTCCGGTTCTTGAATGCATCAAGGGACATACGGATTTAACCCTGGATGTTCATCTTATGATTGTGGATCCGAACCGTTATTTTGAGAAATTCAAAGAAGCCGGCGCACAGATTCTTACCGTGCATGTGGAAGCCATGAAAGATCCCGCGGCGGATTTAAAGAAAATCAAAGAACTCGGAATGATTCCTTCAATCACATTAAGCCCCGACACTCCTGCAGAAAGCGTGTTCCCTTATCTTGAGCTCGTAAAACAGGTGCTTGTTATGACGGTTAATCCCGGTGCGGGAGCTCAGCCTTACATTGATAAGTGTACGGACAAAATTAAGGCAATCCGCGCAGAAATATCTAAAAGAGGCCTTGATGTCGATGTCGAGGTGGACGGCGGAATAAACGAAAAAACGATTCTTACCGCAAAAGAAGCAGGTGCAAATGTTTTTGTCATGGGCTCATCGATTTTTAATCACGAACCTGCGGAATCGGTTAAGAAATATCTTGATATTTTAAAATAGCATACTAAGCAAAGAGGTAAACATACTTCTTTGCTTTTTTGTTAAGGAGACTTGAAAAGTGAACAGAAACATCAAAATTATTTTTTCAGACCTGGACGGAACTTTACTTAACACGGAGAGACATGTTTCAGAAGCAAACAGAGATGCAGTCATTGAATGTCAGAAAAAAGGCATTGTATTTGTTGCCTGTACCGCGAGACCGAAGAGAGCCATAAAAGAGTTCTGCGATGCGATTCCTTTTGACGCGGTTATCAGTTTAAACGGCGCGAGAGTATGTTTAAACGATAAAACCATCGATAACGGAATGTCTTATGAAACGAGCCACGGCATTATTACAAAGCTCAGCCGTGACAAGAATAAAATAATCGTTCTTGAGACCGGAGACGGTATCTTTTCCGATACGATAATCCCCGAATGGAATATCACGAATGTTACCGATCTTACAAAGCTTGATAAAAAAATAAAAGTCTTCAAAATCCTTGTCATCGGAAAAGACAATAAATTCGTTGAATATGAAAGAAGCGGCGAACTGATTCTTTTTAAGGATATAAAAGAAGATGTCATAAATGCTGTGGATGATGACACTTATTTCAGTATTTCCGAAAACTGGATTTATCAGATAATGGCCAAGAACGACACGAAGTGGAACGCCGTAAAAGAAGTGCTTGAAACCTACGGATTTACCAAAGATAAGGCAATATATTTCGGAGACGATAACGATGATGTCGAAAGCATTAAAAATATCGGCTTCGGTATCGCGATGGGCAATGCAATCGAAAGGGTAAAAGAAAACGCCGATATCGTAATAGACACTAACGATAACGACGGTGTCGCAAAATACCTAAAAGAAATAATATAAAAAGCGCCGGACATCTTATGATGCCCGGCTTTTGTATGAGTAGAAGGAGTATTAAAGCGTATTTTTTGTATTTAACGCTCTTATTGCATTTAATACCGCTATAACCATTACGCCTACGTCTGCGAATATCGCAACCCACATATTTGCGATGCCGAATGCTCCGAGGATTAAACATGCAAATTTTATGATTAAAGCGAAGCAGATGTTCTCGTATACGATTCTTATACACTTTCTTGATATTTTTATCGCCTGAGCGATTTTTACGGGGTTATCGTCCATTAAAACGACATCAGCGGCTTCAATGGCAGCATCGGAACCGAGAGCACCCATTGCGATACCGATATCGGCTCTTGCCAGAACAGGAGCATCGTTTATTCCGTCGCCTGCAAATGCAAGTACTTCTTTTCTGCCTTTATTGTTTATAAGATCTTCAACTTTAGCAACCTTGTCTGCCGGAAGAAGATTTCCGTATACTTCATCCACGCCGAGCGAGTCCGCAACTACTTTTCCGACTTTTTCAAGGTCACCCGTTAACATTACGGTTTTCTTAACACCGACTTTTTTAAGCTTTTCTATGGCTTCTTTCGAGTCAGGTTTTACTTCATCCGAAATAACTATATGGCCTGCATATTCATCGCCTACAGCCATGTGAACGATGGTTCCGTTTTTATGACAGGATTTATATTCAAGCCCTAAGCTTTCCATCAGTTTTTCGTTGCCTGCCGCGATTTTTATTTCGTCGACTTTTGCGGTAATTCCGTGGCCGGATATTTCTTTTATCTCACTAACTCTTGATTCGTCTATTTCTTTTCCGTATGCATTTTTAAGAGATATGCTGATGGGATGTGAGGAAGCACTTTCGCAGTGAGCCGCATATTCGAGGAGTTTTTCTTCATCAATGGTATTGTGATGAACGCAGTTTACGTTAAATACGCCTTTTGTAAGGGTACCTGTTTTGTCGAATACCACATATTTTGTCTTAGAAAGCGATTCAAGGTAATTCGATCCTTTTATGAGGATGCCTTCCTTGCTTGCGCCGCCAAGACCTGCGAAGAAGGAAAGCGGAATGCTTATAACCAGGGCGCAGGGACAGCTTATTACAAGGAATGTGAGTGCTCTGTAAATCCACTCGGGCCACTCTGGAGTTTTTCCGATTACAAGCATAAAGAGAGGAGGTAAAATAGCAAGACAGAGGGCACTTATTACTACTGCAGGAGTATAGATTTTTGCGAATTTAGAAATAAAAGCTTCGGACCTTGATTTATTTGAAGATGATGATTCTACAAGTTCAAGTATTTTAGATACCGTGGATTCTCCGAATTCTTTGGTGGTTCTTATCTTAAGAACGCCCGTAAGATTGATACAGCCGCTTATTACTTCATCACCTGCGGATACATCTTTAGGTAAGCTTTCGCCTGTGAGGGCGGAAGTGTTAAGCGTGGAATTACCTTCCTCGATGATTCCGTCGATAGGTATTTTTTCTCCGGGGTAAACGGTTATTACATCCGATACGGATACTTCATCGGGTGAAACCTTTTCTATTCGTCCGTCTCTCTCGACATTGGCATAGTCAGGTCTGATATCCATCAGACTGCTGATGTTTTTTCTGCTTTTTCCTACTGCGTAGCTCTGGAAGAGTTCGCCTACCTGGTAAAAGAGCATTACGGCGATTGCATCGGTATAATCGCCGCTTTTCTTTATGAGTGCCAGAACGATGGCACCTATTGTGGCAACGGCCATAAGGAAGTTTTCATCGAACGGTCTTAATTTTATGATTCCTTTAAAAGCTTTCTTAAAAATGTCATATCCGATTATGATGTAAGGTATCATATAAAGGATAAACCAGAAAGGCTCTTTTATGAAGCCTAAGGAATAGGGCTTATCAGCCGGACCGAGGATTCTGTATGCAAAGAAGAGCAGTACCATCAGAACGGACGATATAATTATTCGGATTAACATTTTTTTCTGCTTTTTATTCATAGTTCACCTTTAGAATTCAATATTGCAGTCATCTTCAACTTTTCTGCAGTTCTTAAGAACCTTTTTCATTGTGGCTTTCTCATCAGCGCCTTCTTCAAATTCAACGAGCATTTTCTGAGTCATAAAATTAACGGCAGCACTTTTAATGCCTTCGGTTTTATTTGCCGCATCTTCCATAAGGTTAGCACAGTTTGCGCAGTCAACTTCAATTACATATGATTTTTTCATTTTACATCTCCCTTGATTTAACGATTAAGCAATCGTTTAATTGATGATTTAATAATAGTGTAAAAATTTTTTCTTGTCAATAAGAAAAATCAATATTTTTTCACGTATTTTTCTGAAATCGAAAGGGTGCTTTAAAGAGAGCGGTTTAATTGATTTATTGGGCTTTTCGTGGTACTATTTTATTAACTGTGGACTTTTATTTTTCATTAGGAGAAAATACATGGCTGAGTTTGTTTTACCGCATGAACACGGAGAAGAAAAAGGCATTGAAAAACTGAAAAACAATCTTTCAAACGAGTCCAGTTTCGAGACTGTGGCAGAGATTTTCCAGCAGCTCTCGGATCCGACCAGAATAAGGATTTTCTGGCTTTTGTGTCATTACGAGGAATGCGTTATCAACATTTCCGCAATACTTGATATGTCATCGCCTGCAGTTTCGCATCATTTACGTCCCTTAAAAAACAGCGGACTGATTGTCTCAAGAAGAGAGGGCAAGGAAGTTTATTACAGAGCGGCCGATACCAAAGAGTGCAGACTGCTGCATAAAATGATAGAAGAGGTTATGGAAATTAAGTGTCCTAACTAAAAGAGGGGTTTTTAAAGGAAGAACTGTAATGGAAATCGAGGCGTTAAACTGCCGGTGCTGCGGCGGTGTTTTAAAAGTAAAATCAAGTCTATGCGAGTGCGAATACTGCGGAGCGACCAACTTTATTTCTGACATTGCGTCAAAATACGTCAATCAGCTTAACCGTGCAAATAAATTAAGACAGGAGCGTGAATTCGACAATGCTGCCAGAATTTACGATAACATCTTACAGGAAAATGCACCCACTGCCGATATTCTCTGGCTTCGTACTCTCTGCGAATACGGTATCGAGTATGTTCCCGACCCCGTTACCGACAAATATATTCCCACACTTCACAGAGTAAACGATCAGAGTATTTTAGCGTATCATTCCTATATTGATGCGCTTGCTTTGGCTGACGAAGAACAGAAAGAAACGCTTAAAAATGAAGCTGAATATATCAATAACGTTCAGACCGAATATCTTAATATAGCAGCGAATGAACAGCCGTATGATGTTTTTATCTGCTACAAGGAAACCGATGAAGATACTGGCGAGAAAACCGAAGATGTTGAACTCGCGGAAAGACTGTACGGAGATCTTACATTAAGAGGATTTAAGGTTTTCTTTGCAAAAGAAACTCTTAAAACTAAATTAAGCATTGATTACGAGCCATATATTTTTGCGGCTTTAAAGAGTGCGAGAGCGATGGTTGTTCTCGGTACAAAGGCTGAATATTTCATGTCCGTATGGGTTAAGAATGAGTGGGGAAGATTTTTAAAACTCATGCAGGAAGACAGTTCTAAACAAATGTTTTTTGCATGTGACGATCCCGAAGAACTGCCCAGGGCTTTTGCGACCAAACAGGCACAGCTTCTCGGTGAAGAAAATGCCTTAAGGAATCTGGCAAACAATATTGAGAAGTTTCTGCTTAAGGAAGTTACTCCCCGGACGATTCCTGATTTCGGAAGAGACAGTCTGTATATTAAAGCTGTCAATTACCTTCGTGCAAGAGATTTTACCAACGCCGATATGGTCATAGAAAAGCTTATATTTGAAAATCCCGAATATGCTCCCGGATACTGGTTAAGAATGCTCAGTTCTTACAAAACCAATCCTTCAAACGTAGAGCATATGCAGGTTGATATGTTTTCAAAACGCGATTACCGAATGGCTGTAAAGTATGCTGAAGGGAAGATAAAAGAAGATTACATCAAAACTGCAGAACTCTGCAAAAACAATCTGGAAGAGCAGGAGAAATTTGACAAGGTTCTGGAAGCAAAAACCGTTAATTATATCAATTCCTTTGAAAACACCCCTACAGGGCAGAAGAAAAACGAAATTATGGAAAGAATAGTAAGAAATGCTTCCACGGTTGATATTTACAACGACAAAATAAGACTGTCGGGCGCAATCGGAGCTGTATTTTTCGTAGTCGGAAATATTCTTTATTTTCTTCTTTCGACAATAACCGGCTTTTCAAGAGGATACGTAGACAATCTTTTATGGTTGACACTTCTCACCGCACCTGTAATTTTAATGGGAGTTGCTTTGCTGTTTTCATATAATCTGGTGGCAGATCTGATTGTAACCGCATTAGTCAGTCTGTTTTTGATACTGTCTGTGTTCACGCGGTCATCGGAACATGTTTTTATGCATATTCTTGCGATTGTGGTAACTGTTGCGGTATACATATTTACCAGTCAGTCGCATACAATCAACAAATTCAGAATCAAAAGGGTAAAGGCAAGTCTTGAAATAGAAAAGGATCTCAAAGAACTCAGGACCACCGTGGAAAATGCCGGCGATGATATGAACAAATTTGCCGCTAAAATCCTAAAAGAGTACAAAGAGAAAAATAATATAAGTACTGTACTGGAAATAAAAGAAAAAAATTATCTCAAAGGACTTAAAAAAATTAAAAACATATATGAACAGGCTAAAAAAGATTATTTGAAATATGTCGGTGTTTCCATCCCCGCGGTAAGAGCTTCGTATCAGAAAAGTGAATCGGGACTAAGCATCGGTTCTATGGCGCTTTCCATGGTTCCCCCAATCAGTGCCTTTTCCTGTATTTTGGCAATCATCGATCTGGCGAGTGACAAATACAAGGAGCACAGACATTTTCTTTCGATACTGTCACTGGTGATTAATTTAGGCACGATTCTTGTTCTGCTTTTTATTATAAGCAAGCTGTAGGATTATTAACGAAGGCAGGGCATAAAAATGAGTTACTCGTATTCAGATATTGAGGCGTTAAACTGCAGGTGCTGCGGCGGAGTTTTAAAAGTTAAATCGAGTCTTTGCGTGTGCGATTACTGCGGTGCAACCAACTTTATCTCAGATGTTGCATCCAAATACGTCAATCAGTTAAACCGGGCAAATAAATTAAGACAGGAGCGTGAATTCGACAATGCTGCCAGAATTTACGACATTATTCTGGAAGAGAACGGTCCCTCGTCGGATATTCTCTGGCTTCGTACGCTCTGCGAATACGGCATAGAATACGTTCCCGATCCTGTATCCGACAAATATATTCCCACGCTTCACAGAATAAACGACGAGAGTATTTTATCGTATCATTCTTATATTGATGCGCTTTCCCTGGCTGACAAAGCGGAGAAGGAATCCCTTCAAAAAGAAGCGGAATACATCAACACAATCCAGAATGAATATCTTCATATAGCGGAGAATGAAGCACCTTATGATGTTTTTATCTGTTACAAGGAAACAGATGAAGATACGGGCGAGAAAACCGAAGATGTCGTGCTTGCGGAACAGCTGTACAACGATCTGACAGGCAGGGGATTTAAAGTTTTCTTTGCAAAAGAAACGCTTAAAACAAAGTTAAGCATAGACTACGAACCCTATATCTTTGCGGCATTAAAAAGCTCCAAAGCAATGGTTATTATCGGCACAAAGTCCGAATATTTTTTATCCGTATGGGTAAAGAACGAATGGGGCAGATTTTTAAAGCTCATGCAGAATGACGAGAATAAACAGATGTTCTTTGCATGTGACGATCCCGATGAACTGCCCAGAGCCTTTGCAACAAAACAGGCACAGCTTCTCGGAGAAGACAATGCTTTAAAAAATATAGCGGATAACGTAGAAAGATTTCTAAAAGAAAAAAAGGGACGTTCTCCCGAGACTACGGATTCCGAACTGGAAATACTGTATAACAGGGCACTTTCGTATGTTCGTTCAAGAAATGAGTTCAGCGCCGGACCGTATATAGAAAGACTGATAGAAAGATTTCCCGAATATGCGCCCGGATACTGGTTAAGAATGCTTAATACATATAAGGCTAACGATCAGATATTAATCCGCATGCCGCTTAACATTTATTCGAATCCGGATTATCAGAAAGCAGTCAGTCTTGCCGTAGGGGATTTGAAACAGGAATATATTGAAATTGCGGCTCTCTGTAAAAAGAATCTTGCTGAGCAGGAAGAGTTTGACAAAATTCTTGAAGAAAAATCAATTGAGTATGTCACAAACTTCCGTAAAACCAAACTTGGTCAGAAGAAAAAAGAGATCATGGATAATATCAGCAGAAATGCGACAACCGTTGATATTTATAACAATAAAATAAGATTGACGTTCGGTATCGGATTTCCGGTTCTTATAGTAGGAGTATTTCTTTTTCTTATACTTTGGGTAGATCCTTTTAACAGTATTTATTACAGAACGGACAGCGGCCTCATGGCAACTCTTGTCAGTCTGCCTTTGCTTTTGGGCGGATCCATAGTATTGCTTTCATATAACAAAGTTATAGATATCCTGACGGCAATTACGGTTTTATTGCTTTTGATTATTCCGGCAGCAACGGATGCTTACCCGGTATTGCTGCGTTTTCTTGCCATCAGCACTCCTATAGTGATATATCTTACTACTTCAAGGATTGATTATTTAAACAAATACAAAAAAAGAAGGAGAATGGCAAGCAGTGAAATAGAAAGCGGACTCGTAGAACTTAAAAAATTAACAGGCGATGTATGTGAAGAATTTCAGGTGCTTGCTTCAAAACTGGTAAAACAGTACAAAGAAGAAAAAAACATTATTTCTATAATTGAAATCAGAGATGATGATTTTATCAAGGCACAGAAAAATTTCAATAATATGTTTGAAACTGCCAAAAATAAGTATATGAAATATGTCTATGTTTCCGAAGACTTGGTAAGTGATGTCTATAAGAAAAACGAATCGGAACTTGGAATATCGGCCATGGTTTTATCCGTGATACCGCTTCTTGGTTTGCTTTCGTTTATTTTGGCAGTTACAGATATAGCGCGTGATAAATACAGAGAGAGTAAGCATATATTGGCCATTACGGCAATAGGAATTGATACGTTACAGGTAATTATACCTCTTGGAATATTTTTTGCAGTCCTAAGAGGATAATAAAGCCTGAAAAAAAGGCAGGGGAAAATGGATTATTCGTATTTTGAAAACGAGGAGCTGAACTGCAGGTGCTGCGGCGGTGTTTTAAAAGTTAAATCGAGTCTTTGCGTGTGTGATTACTGTGGCGCAACCAACTTTATTTCTATTGCTGCATCCAAATATACCAATCAGTTAAATCGTGCAAATAAATTAAGACAGGAGCGTGAATTCGACAATGCTGCAAGAATATACGATGTTATTTTAGCGGAGAACGGTCCCTCGTCGGATATTCTCTGGCTTCGTACGCTCTGCGAATACGGCATAGAATATGTTCCCGATCCCGTATCCGACAAATATATTCCCACACTTCACAGAATAAATGACGAGAGTATTTTATCGTATCAACTGTATACCGATGCGCTTTCTCTGGCTGACGAAGAACAGAAAAACCTGCTTAAGGAAGAAGCAGAATATATCTATAAAGTGCAGAATGAATATCTTCATATAGCGGAAAACGAAGCACCTTATGATGTTTTTATCTGTTACAAGGAAACCGACGAGGAAACGGGTGAGCAGACCGAAGACGTTGCGCTCGCCGAGCAGCTTTATAAAGATTTATCAAACAGGGGATTTAAGGTTTTCTTTGCAAAAGAAACGCTTAAAACAAAGTTAAGCATAGATTACGAACCCTATATCTTTGCGGCTTTAAAGAGTTCAAAGGCAATGGTTGTTCTCGGCACAAAACCCGAGTACTTTATGTCCGTATGGGTTAAGAACGAATGGGGCAGATTTTTAAAGCTCATGCAGAATGATGAGAATAAACAATTGTTTTTTGCATGTGACGATCCCGAAGAACTTCCCAGAGCTTTTGCAACAAAACAGGCACAGCTTCTCGGTGACAAAAATGCTTTGAACAATCTTGCGAATAACGTAGAAAGATTTCTGACAGAAAAACGCGGAAGTTCATATGTTTATGACAGGGATAAACTGTACGACAAGGCAGTTTCTTATCTTAATTCGGGGGATAAATTCGAAACCTTAAATGCCATAAACAACCTTATAGACCATTTTCCGAATTATGCCAAAGGTTACTGGTTAAGAATGCTTTATAACAATAATGCAAAACCCTCAAATATAACCGAAATGCTGCTGGATATTACTCAGGATCCCGATTATAACATGGCAGTCAGCCTGGCCGAAGGGGATTTGAAAGAAGAATATAAGAAAACAGCCGAAATCTGCCTTAACAGATTAATTACTCAGAGAGATTATAATAAACTGCTTCGTGAAAAAGCGGTTGATTATGTTGAAAATTTTGAAGAAAGCGAGTCCGCCGGAAAGAAGAATGAGATTATTGATAATCTTATAGGAAGTGAGGAAGTATTTAATTATTTCTTCAAAAGGAGCAGATGGACGGCCGCAATCGGATATATGCTTATTATTGTGGGAGCCTATGTTTTTGCAATAGCAGATCTTGCAATAAGCGAACTGCAGTATACATATACATTTTTAAGAACAGAAGAACCGAAGCGTTTCCTTACATTCAGAATTCTTGTTTCGGTTCCGTTTATTTTAGCAGGAACTGGCATATTGCTTTCATATAACCTTGTTCTGGATATTGTTACAACTTCAATAATTGCCATATTTATGATGATTCCTGCAATCACGCACTTTGGCGGTGCTTTGTATGTTTTGGCAATTGCGTTACCGCCCGTGGTTTATATTTTTAACAAAAATGCCGTATTTACCCCGACGAAAAAAATGGTAAATAAATACAGGGATCAGATGACGCAGGCAAGTATTTCGATGAGAAACGATCTTGAAGAACTGCATAATGCGTTAAGCAGTGATGCAGGCGCTGAAATGTACAAGAAAGCCGAAATACTTTTAGAGCAGTACAAAGAAGAAAATAACATAAGTACTCTTGTAGAAATCAAAGAAGAAAATTATAACCCGGAACTGGAAAAACTTAATGACATATATGAATCAGCCAAAGGCCGTTATATGAAATATGTCGAAGTTATGTTCCCGCCTCAGGAAACATATGAAAGGTTCCCGAAAAGAGATTCCGCATTAAGTATAGCAGCATTATTACTGTCACCAGTTCCTGTCGTGGGCACTCTGATGGCGGTTATAGATCTGTTAAATGATAAATACAGTCTCGATTTACACAAGTTTTCATATTTTGCAATACTGGCGTCAAACATAATGGCTTTGGCTTTGGTTATTACTTCGAATCTCGTGTATTAGTTTAAAAGATATTTATTAAAGGCAGGATATAAAAATGGATTATCCGTATCTTGATACGGTTATATACGATAACTTCTATGAAATGCTTAAAGGAAGATATGAAACAAAGGCCAAAACGACAGCCATTCGTTTCATGGATAAAGAGCAGATAATTGATATATCGTATGCAGAGATGATAAAAGAAACTTCCCTTATCGGACTGTTTTTCAAAGAGCAGGGGATTGAGGGAAAGCATATCGGAATTTTCTCGGAAAACCGTTATGAATATATAACCATATATATGGCAGCGGTTATGAAGAATGTTATCGTACCTCTCGATAAGGAGATGACTTCAAAAAATCTTTCGGACTGCGTAAAGAATTTTGATGTCGATTTTCTCTTTGTAACCGATGAAACAAGTAAGAAAATCGAAAGCGATGAGTTTTCAAAGCCTGATAATCTGAAAGTTTATAACATTGATGACGAGGCTTTAAAGACAGTATTTAAGAACGAATCGGCTGATGAAAAAAAGTGCATACAGGACTTTTTCGAATACGTAAAAGATACCGACAAAGACAGATTTGCCGTTCTGGCATCCACATCAGGCACGGACGGTCAGATGAAGGGCGTAATGTTAAGCCAGTACAATGTCATCACGAACATCCGCGGTACGCTTGAAAACAATGTTTTAAAAAATCCGACATTTGCATTCTTACCCATGAATCACACATACGGATTCAACCCCTGTATTTTAGCTACGATATATAACGGCACGACCTTGTGTTTAAACCTTAAAACAAAATATCTGCTTCGCGATTTAAGAACCTTTAATCCGTTCTTCTTCGGTGCCGTACCGATGGTAATCGAAGGAATGTATGACGGAATCATAAGGGAAGTCAAAAAGCAGAACAAGGAAAAGACTTTTAACAGGGCAATCAGGATTTGTAAGTTTTTCAGAAAATTCGGAATTGATTTAAGACATGTATTTTTCGGAAAGCTTATCTGCAAAAACCTTCGCCTAGTGGTTAACGGAGGAGCGGCACTTAATGCTGATTACGTGAATAAATTCGATGAGATCGGAATTACGATTTTAAACGGTTACGGCTTAACGGAATGCTCGCCTACAATAGCGGTTTCAAGAACGGGCAACAATGTGGTCGGAAGCGCCGGAACCATTATGAAAAATATTGACGTCAAAATAGCGGAAGACGGTGAAATCCTCGTAAAAGGTCCCTGCGTAATGCTCGGATATTACAAGAACGAAGAAGCCACCAAAGCCATTATGAGAGATGGATATCTTGCTACGGGGGATATAGGTCGAACGGACGGAAAGGTTATATTCGTCACAGGCAGAAAGAAAAACCTTATCATCCTTGAGAACGGCAAAAACGTACCGCCCGAACTCTTGGAGAGCAAAATCAATTCGATTCCTTACGTAAAGGAAAGCATCGTGGTATCAAGGAAAGTGTCCGAGAGAAGCAACATACTTCATGCGATAATTGTTCTTCACGATGAGGATAAGGAAGAATTCCTAAAAGACGATATTGCTTCCGTTAACGCTGATTTGCCTTCATACATGCAGATAACCGATTATGAGGTCAGCAAAGACGAGCTTGAGAAAAACAGCTCGAAAAAAATTATAAGAAGCAAATATGCAGAAAATGAATAAATGAGAGATATTTAAATGTACGAAAAAATAGTAACGATTTTAAAAGACAAATACGGTATTGATAATGTAACACCCGAATCGAATTTCAAAAAGGATCTTGGACTTAATTCTTTTGATTTGATGGAGCTTGCATTCGTTGCAGAAGAAATCCTCGGCGTTGAAATGGAAGAAGATAAATACCGTAAGGCGGAAACCATAAAAGATATCTGCGATTATCTTGAAACGCTTGGAGCGCGCAATGAAGACTGAGACAGCCGAAAGTAAAAAACTTCAGAATAAATTCTTATCTTTCCGTAAGAAAATCTACGGCGGGAAGAAGCTTTATGTCGACAACAGTTATTTTATGCTAAAAGAGATTTTCTCGGACAAGCTTCATTTTACGAAGAGCTTAAGCATTACACCTTTGATGGTTGAAGATGATGAAGGAAATATACTCTGCGAGGGGATAATTGCGGTAGCAAACGATTTGCCCGAATATGTGCAGCTTTGTTTTTTTGAAGCGCTTGAAGGCGTGGCTGAAGCCGTAAATCTGCTTGTGGACGAAGCGGTTAAGATTGGTAAAAGCAAAGGCTGTAAAAGGCTTGTAATAGGTCTCTACGGTCATGTGAATTACGGCCTCGGATTTCTTGATTCGCATTTTGACAAAGTCAATTCTTTTTCGTCGGCAGGAAACCCTTCGTTTTACAACGATTATTTCCGCGCTATGGACTTTGAGGAAGTTAAGCTTAATTCTTATTTTACGCATTCTCTCGACGGAAGATTAATGCGCTATGAAAAGATACTCGAGAAGCTTAACAGGGAATATGAATTCAAAAAATTCGACAAAAAGCATTTCGAAGAATATTCGAAAATGTATACGGATTTAAACAATAAATGCTTTACCGACCACAAATATTATTATGTGCGTGATTATAAGGACGATGAGGAAATGTTAAAAGAACTCTTTCTTTTCATGAAGGAAGATTCTTTGATTTTTGCTTTTAAGGACGGCAAACCTGCGGGCTTTATCCTCTGGTACCCCGATTATAACGAGCTTGCAAAGCCCGGAGAAGCGTTCGGAACCAAGCATTATTTTAAGAATATTTTTGCAAATAAAAAAATTAAAACTGCCAAGGTTATGGAATACGGAGTGCTCGATGAATACAGGGGAGTGGGTCTTCCTTTTGCACTGATTGCACATGTTTATTCTATCCTTTCGAATTACGGCGTAAGCCGGGTTGAATCCTCATGGATACTGGCGGATAACGAAGACTCTAACAGTTTTTGTAAAGCTTTCTGTGATGAGCTTTACAAAGAATATGTGGTTTATGAAAAAGAGATATGATGAAAATTTTAAAAAATATATAAGCGAAGATCCCACGGAGATTTTTGAGCAGATGAAGAATGCTCGTTTTGCCGGGATTATATTTAATCCGGAAAACGATCTGCCTTTTCCTTTTACGCTTAACATGTTAACTCTTTTAAAAACCGCAAATCCTTTGGAGCAGAAGTATTACTACATCGAAGATGATTCAAATTACGCTTTTTTTGTCGTTTATGAGAACCGTATGAATCTTTTTACCTACGGAAAAGCCGAATGGTTTATGAATATTCACACCGTGGCTTTCCCCTGTTCGCTTTCAAACAACGGATTTATTACAAACAACGTTGCCTGGATGCTTACATACATTAAGACCATTAAAGGCTGCAAGCTTGTACTAAACCTGGATGAAAAAACAGACATAAAAGGAATGTCCTTCGGAGAAACGCTTCCGACATGCGAATTTAAAATTCCGGAAGGCATAAAAGACATAAAAACATATATGGATTCATTAAGGAGTCCGTACAGAAGAAGAATAAATATCGCTCTTAAAAACTGCAGCGATATAGAAGTTGTAAGGACCTCGGATGATTCAATTGATGTACATCCTCTGTATTTACAGACTTATGAGAAATCCGATTACAAACTCGAATGTTTAAACAAAGAGTTTTTTGATAAAACCGAAGGCGAAAAACTGATTTTTTTACGAGGTGAAAAACCTGTCGGATTTGTACTTTTAAAAGCAGACGGCGATGAACTTATATTCATGCTCTGCGGTATGGATTATGAGCCTGAGAAAGATAACGCCGATTTGTATTTTTACATGCTTTTAAAGATAGTTGAATATGCGTTTGAAAAAGGATGCAGAGTAATAGATTTTGGTCAGACCTCTGAAAAGACCAAACTTAAATTCGGAGCAAACCTTAAGAAAAAATATTTTTATGCGCATCATTCAAATCCTTTTTTAAATATATTTGCCATGGTCGGAAAACATATGCTTGAATACAAATATGATTTTCCCGAATTCCATGTATTTAAGGAGTAAAATTGAACGTACTTTTATTCAGACCGCGGCCTGACAAAGAGACCATAGGCCTTCAGAACGTAATGATCTGCGAGCCGCTGGAACTCGAGTATATTTCGGCGAATATTGAAGCGCTGGGACATACATGCACGATCGTGGATATGATAATCGAAAAGAAGAACGTGCCTTACTTTGTAAAGCTTTATAACCCTGATGTGGTAGGAATCACAGGGTATATTTCGCATGTAAACATTATGAAAAGATATGCGAAAGAGGCCAAGGAAGTAAACGAAAATATAGTAACGATAATAGGCGGTGTTCATGCGGAGGTTAATCCCGGAGATTTCGAATCGCCCTACGTTGATTACATTATCCGCGCGAACGGTATAAGAACCTTTATCGATATTTTAAACAAACTCGAAAAAGACAAAGAGAAAAATAACGGTGAGATAAAAAAAGCCGGCAAAGAATCGTCCGAAATAATCGGTGAAGAAGACGAGATAGAATGTATCTACGTACCGGGCAAAAAACCTCCTAAAAAAGATACGACCTTTAATTATCTTTATCCCGACAGAGACAAGGTAAACAAATACCGATCGAAATATTATTACATGTTCCACAGGAACTGCACGCTCATAAAAACATCGTTCGGCTGTCCCTATAACTGCAAATTCTGTTTCTGCCGTCAGATAATGGACGACCAGTATTTTGCAAGGGATCTCGAAGACATTGTAGCGGAACTTGAAACAATTCCCGAGACAGAGATTTATATCGTGGATGACGATTTCCTTGTAGGAAGGGATAGAATCCTTAAATTCTGCGATTTACTTAAGCAGAAGGGCATCGAAAAGAAATACCTTATATACGGCCGTGCGGATTACGTTGCAGCAAATGAAGACGTTATAAAGCGTTTCAAGGAAGTCGGTTTAAGAGCCGTTATTGTCGGTCTTGAATCCTGCGACAGTATGCAGCTTGACGACTACAACAAGAGAACCAACGTTGAGATAAACGAAAAAGCAGTAGGTATTTTAAAGAAATACGATGTCGAATGCTACGGTACGTTTATATTAGGACTCGATTGGACCAAAGAAGACTTTAACGCGCTCCATAAATGGATTAAAAAGCTCGGTCTTGTATTCGTTAATCTTCAGCCTTTAACGCCTCTTCGCGGAACGGATATTTACGAGAAATATAAGCCCAGATTCATAGTAAGAGAGGATGAATACGAGAAGTGGGATCTGGCTCATTTAGTCGTTCGTCCCGACAATATTTCGGTCAGAAAATATTACTGGTACACGATGGTTTTATATTATAAAATCACAGCCAATCCTGTCAGCGGATGGTATATGGTAAAAAAATACGGACTTCACGATACGCTTAAATTAAGCTTCGGCGCAGTAGCCGTTAACAACCAGTATTGGAAGAAACTCATTGAGGGTGAAAAATGCAAAAAGAATTAAGGGTTTTGCTGATACGTCCCAAATACACATCGCTTGTAGCCCATCTGGAGCCTTTGGGCCTTGAATATATTGCAGGTCTGGCAAAGGATATGGGAATAAAGTGTGAAATTCATGATGAATTCGATCATCCGTGGACTTTCCGCTTTTCAAGAATGTGCCGTGTCATCAAAAAAGGTAATTACAATTACATAGGTTTAAATGCCAATGCCAATACCGTTGATTACATTAACAAAAGGGCGAAGCAGCTTAAGAAAAAATTCCCCGACATTACAATCCAGGTCGGCGGTCCCGAAGCGGAGATGAATTATAAGGAATTCTGCGTCGACGATGTGGACTATGTTTACTACGACAACGGTCTTTCGACATTAAAGAAAATGTGGGAGAGCGATTTTACGCCCGAAGCTCTGGATGAATTAACCGGTATTGCGTTTAAAAAAGACGGTGAGTGGATCATAAAAGAAAAAGGCGAGCCTGTATGCGGCTTTATCACCAAACCCGACAGAACGGCTTTTTACAGGGGACTTAAGAAAAATTATATTTTCATGAAGGGAAAATATGCACTTTCAAAAGCATCTTTTTCCTGTCCTTTCGCATGTTCTTTCTGTTACTGCACGAAGATGAACAGCGGTGTTTACACAGAGCGTGACATCATGGAAGTAATCGATGAAATCGAGGAAATCAAACACGATAAAATCTGGTTTGTGGACGATACGTTTTTCTTCCACAGAGACAGAGTAAAAACTTTCTGTAACGAAATAATAAAGCGCGGTATCAAGAAGAATTTTATGGCATATGCCAGAGCCGATTTTTTAGCCGCAAATCCCGATATATTACCCCTTGCCTATGAGGCAGGCTTCAGGGATATTTTAGTCGGTCTTGAAGCGATAAGCGACGAAACGCTTGATGAATACAACAAGCAGACTTCGAAGAACGATAACGAAATGGCAATTAAGAATCTTCATGATGCGGGCATTGTCTGCAACGGCCTCTTTGTAATCAATTATACGGCCACAAGAGACGATTACAGAAAGCTTTTAAAGTTTATCAAGGATAACAATCTTTTATGGGTTGTATTCGGTATATTTACGCCTTACAAGGGCACCGATGCGTATGCGGAGTATCAGGATAAGGTAATTAACTTTAAATCCTGGAGACTGGACGGTACGCATATTACGCTTAAACCCACCAACATGTCGTCTTTTGAATATATGCTCAGGTACTACTGGATACATGTTTTGACATATCCTAAAATTATGGTTCGAACCCTGTTCGGTACTTCGTACGACACGAAGAGAAAAGGATGGTTTTAATGACTCAGAAATATATGTTTGTCAGAGTACATTACGATAAAAGAGTTGCAAGCCTCGAACCGCTTGGACTTGAGTATCTTATGGCTGCGGTTAAGGCTGAAGGAAAGTTCGGGCTTATTCATGATGAAAGCATTGAAAGCTCATTCGGACGATTCGCAAGACTCTTAAAAAAAGTAGACGATAACGGCATTACGATTGTCGGCTTTTCTATAATGTCAAATACCGCATGGTATGTGCTTAAGCTTATACACAAATTAAAGAAAGCCAGACCTAATGTAAAGATTATGGTCGGCGGTCCCGAAGTCGTCGTAAACTTTGAAGATTTTATGATAGACGATGTGGATTATGTTTCTTTTGACAACGGTCTTGATTCGTTCAGACTCGCATTAAGAAACGAATTTGACGATGAAGTCTTAAAGACCTGCTCGGGCTTTGCGGGAAAGATAAACGGAGAGTGGTTTTTAAACAAAAAGGGCGAGCCGATAAGCGATTACGGTTTACTTCCCGACAGGAGTTTCTTTTATGAGAACAGATCCAAATTCCGCGTGCTTGCAAAGGGCTGTTTTTCAATGATGAAAACCGCGTTTTCCTGTCCTCAGAACTGTAAATTCTGTATTTCAAGGCAGTTTAACAGCTGCACTTACAGGGAAAGAACCGTGGAAGACGTAATCAATGAAATCATTTCAATCGACAATGACAAAATCTTTATTATAGACGACGATTTCCTTGTAAACAGAGACCGTGTTCTTGAAATCTGCGAGAAGCTTATAGAACTTGATTTAAAGAAGACTTTTATGATCTTTGCGAGAGCTGACAGTATCTGCAGGTGTGAAGATATTTTCCCGATTATCTACAAAGCGGGTTTCCGTGATATGTTAGTCGGTCTTGAAGCGGTTGAAGATACCACGCTTGAAAAATACAACAAAAATTCGAGTGTCGAACTTAATATGCGCGCGGTTAAAATCCTGCGCGATTACGAGATGGTCTGCGTCGGGCTTTTCGTTATCAACTATGATTTCAAGCACAGGGATTTTATGAACATCAATAAGTTCATCAAAAAAGAAAAGCTTATCTGGGTTTTGTTCAGTATACTTATTCCTTTCAAGGGAACCCCAGTATACGAGGAAAACAAAGACCGACTCTATCATTACAAATACAGAAGAACGGGCGGTACAAGCGTTCTGATGAAGCCCTCGAACATGCCGATGCTTTTGTTTAAATTAGAGTTTCATTTTCTTTATTATGTAAATTATCCGCGCATTTACTGGGCCGGTGTAACGCATATGTTTAACAAGAAATATAAAAACAAATGAAAATACTCCTTATCAAGCCGGAAACGGTCGGGATATTCAGTTTTACTTACCTTGTCGATCACGAACCCTTGGAGATGGAATACCTTTATACGGTTTTTACGAAAGACGGTCATGATGCGGTTATCTACGACAGAAGGTACGAAGCGATATCCTTAAGAAAGAAACTGAATAAGGAAAAGCCTGACGTTGTGTGCATCACGGGTTATATCACGCAGGAGAAGCGCATAAAAAAACTCTGTGAAGTAATAAAAAAGCACAGACCCGAGACGGCGGTAATTTTGGGCGGTTCGCATGTGGAAATCAACTACGAGAACTTTTATGATTCCAAAGCGGATTACCTTTATCTTCTTTCGGGCCTCGATAACATGTGCAGGCTTGTAAAAGACATAGAGAAAAAGGATAATGCGGATATCGAAGAAATACCCGGTATCTGCTATAAGAAAAACGGTGAGTGGGTTTCGAATCCAAAGATTTTTGAAACTCCCGAAGATTTGCCCGTTCCCGACAGAACACATTTTTACAAAAACAAATTCCGTTTCAGATACCTCTGCTTTAAACCGCTGGCGCTTGTAAAGAATTCATACAGCTGCCAGAGAAACTGTAATTTCTGTTTCTGCACCAACCGTAACGGTGGAAGATATGCATGCAGGAGTGTCGACAAGCTCGTAGATGAAATCGCGTCCTTGGATGTTCCCGCGGTTCATATTACGGACGACAATTTCCTTGTAAACAGAGAGTATTTAAAGGAATTCATAAGGCTCGTAAAAGAAAAAGACATCCATAAGAAGTATTTAATTTACGGCCGTGCTGATTTTATCGCAAATAACGAAGACATCATAAAAGAACTGGCCGAAATCGGACTCGCACTTGTAATGGTAGGACTTGAAGCCACCAACGACGAAGAACTCGATTCATACAACAAGCATGTGTCTTTGCATGAGAACGAAGAGTGCATCAGAATTTTATCCGAGAATCATATTTTCTGTGCAGGATTATTTATCGTGCATCAGGCTATGACGAAAGAGGATTTCAAGAAGCTTTACAAATGGATTGCTTCAAGGGATATTATTCCGACAGTATCGGTATTTACGCCGATGCAGGGCTCCGCGATGTACAAGGAGTACGAAGATAAGCTGATTACAAAAGACGTGACCAAGCAGGATTTGTTCCACTGTCTATTAAAGCCCGAGCATATGAGCGTAAGACGTTTTACGTTTGAATATTACAAGCTTTCAATGGGACTTGCTTTTAAAAACAGAAAATCACCGCTATATGCGGATAACGAATATTTCAAAGGCATGCTTCATATTATCCGCGTGCTCTTTATGAAAGTTAAAAGACTGATTGTTTTATGAAAAAGAAACTTTTACTTATCCAGCCCACTCCCTACGATCAGTACGGAAACCTGGTAAAAAAGAAAAAATTATATTTTGTAGGCCTTGCGCTTCCTTTGCTTGCAGCCTTAACGCCCGATGATTTTGAGGTGGAGCTTTGCTACGAAACGATAGAAGATGTACCGTTTGATACCGATGCCGAGCTAATCGGTATAAGCAGTATGGGTCACGCGGTAATGCGTACCATAGATATTGCTAAGAAGTTTAAGGAACTCGGTAAGACAGTAATTCTAGGCGGATACATGGTTTCATTAATGCCCGAGGAGGCAAAGAAATACGGCGATGCCGTTATGATAGGTGATGCCGAGGAAACCTGGGGTGAAATGATCAATGATTATTTAAACGGCACCCTAAAAGATTATTACAAAAAGAAACTGACCAAGCTTGAAACACCGCTTCCCAAATACGAGCTTGTATTAAACAAAAAGATAGGCAATTTCTTGCCGGTTCAGGCCGGAAGAGGGTGTCCCAAAACCTGCAGTTTCTGTTCAATTTATTGTCTGTACCGCGGACAATATTTAAAGCGAAGCATACCTGACGTAATGAGAGATATTAAGCGCATAAAAGAACTGGGCTTTAAGCAGTTTCTTTTATTGGACGACAATCTTTTCTCCGACAGAAATTATGCGCTTGAGCTCTGCAAAGAAATAAAGAAAATGAAAATGCACTGGATGACTCAGTGCTCGATAGATATTGCAAAGGACGATGAGCTTTTAACCGCAGTTGCAAAGAGCGGTTGTTACGCGTTAAGCTTCGGCCTTGAAAGTATAAGCCGTGAGAGCCTTGTAGGTATGCAGAAAGCCTGGGCTCATCCGGACGAATATTCAAAACAGCTTAAAATAATCCGTAAGCACGGTATAGACATATCCACGGAGATGGTAGTCGGAGCGGAAGGGGATACGCTTGAATCAATTAAGGCTACCAAAAAGTTTATAGAGGATAACAAAATAGCCGTACCGAGATTTTATATTTTAACACCGATTCCCGGCACTCAGTATTACGACGAGATGAAGGATCAGGACAGAATATACAATACGGACATGTATTCCTACAACGCCTGCGAAGCGGTTCATGTTCCCAAAAACATGACACCCGAGGAACTGACGAAAGCGTACTGGGATCTTTATAACGATGTATATTCAATCAAATGTATTTTAAAGAGAACCATCTTCAGTGACTGTCTGATAAAGAGGCCTTACAATGCGGTATTTTACCTGGGAGTAAATCTTTTTTACAGATATCATATTAAGCACGGAATAGTACCTAACATAGTTTAGAAAATGAATAAAGAGGGGGGATAAAATGAGACTTGGAACTTCTTCACCGCTGGCGCACAGTAATGCGGATGAATGGGCAAGGAATCAGGCAGCTTTAGGCTGCAGCGCAGTTGTTTTTCCGCTGTCCTGTAACGACCCTGAGGAAAAAATAATCGAATACAAAAACGCAGCCAAAAAGTATGGCCTTATGATTGCGGAAGTCGGAATCTGGAGAAATGCAATGTCCTTAGATCCCGATGAGAGAAAGCGCAATATTGATTACTGCATTAATCAGTTACGTCTTGCGGACTTCTTAAATGCAAGATGTGTGGTAAATGTGGCAGGCGCATTAGGCCCCGTATGGGACGGCGGTTATAAGGAAAACCTTACGAAGGATGCATGGAAACAGGTCGTAAAAATGGTTCAGGAAATAATTGACAGAGCTGATGTAAAGAATACTTATTTTACGCTTGAACCGATGCCCTGGATGTTTCCCACGGGACCGAAGGAATATCTTAAACTCATTGATGAAGTAGAGCGTGACAGATTTGCGGTTCACATGGATATCATCAATATGACCAATTCGGCTGACAGGTATTTCAGGCCTGAAGAATTTATTGATGAGTGTGCTACTCTTTTAGGAGATAAAATTCGAAGCTGCCACATAAAAGACATTCATTTTATACCGAAGTACACATTTCAGGTAGAGGAATGCGCTCCGAGCGAGGGCGAATACCCTATCCGCTATTATGTATCGAAAATGAATGAAATCAATCCGGATATGCCTATGATTTTGGAGCATCTTAATTCGGACGAAGAGTATTACAAATATATGGGGTATTTAAAGGAGGAGTTACATGGCTTATACAAGACTGTCTGATGCAAATGAAATAAACGAAAGATACATGGATTCAATCCTCTTTGAACAGAGGCTGATTGATTCCGTAAATGCAGATATAAGTACTACGATTTTCGGCGAGAAGTTTTCGATGCCCGTTATGACGCCTGCATTTTCGCATTTAGGCGCGTTTAACGGAAGGGAACTGACAGGGCTCGAAGAATATTCAATTGCTGCAAAAGAATGCAATATACTTAATTTCTGCGGAATGATGGAAAACGATTTGTTCCAGAAGATTATTGATACAGGAGCAAAGACCGTAAGAATCGTAAAACCCTATGCGGATAACGGCAAAGTAAGAGACCAGCTTCAGTACGCCGAAAGCAATGGCGCATTCGGTGTCGGAATGGATATCGACCATATCTTCGGTACCACGGGTTACGATATCGTTATGGGCGAAGAGATGGCTGCTCAGACATCCGACATGCTTCGTTCGTATGTTGAATCGGTTAAGATACCTTTTATCGTAAAAGGAGTATTAAGCGTTGCAGATGCAATCAAATGTGCACAGATTGGGGCAAAGGGAATTATCGTAAGTCATCATCACGGAAGACTTCCTTATGCCGTACCGCCCATGATGGTGCTTCAGGACATAAAAGAAGAACTTAAGGGAAAGGACATCGCCATAATAGTAGACTGCGGCATTACGAGCGGTTCTGATGTGTTTAAAGCCCTTGCTTTAGGTGCTGATGCGGCAGCAGTCGGCAGGTCCATGATTCCTTTCCTTGAAAAAGACGGAGTATCCGGCGTAAAGGAATATATCGAAAGCGTTTGCAAGGAACTTCGCTTTGTGATGAGCGCGACAGGCTTTTCAAAGGTTTCCGAAATAGACGAATCGGTTCTTTATGAACTTTAAATGGATAAATGAAAGAGGAGGTATGCATATGAAATACTATGTAAATTGCGGGGTAACAAATCCAGGTAACGGTAGTGAGTCGGCGCCTTTTAAAACAATTACGGAGGCAGCGAATATTGCGCTTCCCGGAGATGAAGTAATTGTAGACGACGGTATTTACAGAGAACATGTAAATCCTAAAAATGCAGGTAAGGAAGAAGCAAGAATTACTTATCGTGCAAAGAATAAATTAAAAGCTGTTATTACGGGTGCAGAGATTATTACTGACTGGAGCGAAGTAAAGCCCCATGTATGGAAGACCGTAATCGACAATTCATTCTTCGGTGATTATAATCCGTTTAAAACACAGGTTGAAGGTGACTGGTTTGATTCTAATTTCACCGCTCATACGGGAGATGTTTTCTTAAACGGCAAATCAATGTATGAAGTGACCGATATCGAGGGCGTATATAATCCCAAGGAAAATCTTTCCTCATGGGATAAGGATTTTACGATTTATACCTGGTACACGGAAGCTGACGGAGACAAGACTGTCATATATGCAAATTTCCAGGATATAAATCCCAAGGATGCACTTGTAGAAATAAGCGTCAGACAGAACTGTTTTTATCCTCTCGAAGAAGGTATAGGATATATTACTCTTGACGGCTTTACCGTTTGTAAGGCAGCAACTCATTGGGCTCCTCCCACGGCTTATCAGGACGGTATGGTAGGCCCTCACTGGTCAAAAGGATGGATAATCGAAAACTGCGATATCTACGAATCAAAATGTTCGGGTATTTCACTCGGCAAATACTTACAGCCTAATAACGACAACAAGTGGCTTAAATGGAAATACAAAGACGGTACACAGACAGAGAGAGACTGTATCTGTCAGGCACAGACCGAAGGCTGGACCAAAGAAAATATCGGTTCGCATATTGTAAGAAACAACAATATCCACGACTGCGGACAGACAGGTATTGTAGGTCATTTGGGCGGTGTATTTTCAATTATCGAAAACAACCACATACATCATATTAACAACAAGCAGAACCTTGCAGGTGCGGAAATCGGCGGCATTAAGATGCATGCTGCGATAGACGTTATCATAAAAAACAATCATTTCCATCACTGCACGAGAGGCTTATGGCTTGACTGGCAGGCACAGGGAACCAGAGTTACAGGAAATCTTTTCCATGACAACGCACTGCCTCATGAGTATCTTTTACGATTGGAAAATCTGGCTAATTTGGGACTCGGCGAAGATATCTTCATCGAAGTAAGCCACGGTCCCACACTTATTGACAATAATATTCTTTTATCGGACAGAGCATTTAAACTTCCCACACAGGGTGTGGCATTTGTGCACAATCTGATTGCGGGTTCTTTAACAGCAGTCGGCAGAGGCGTGGATAACGGAGCAAAGACCTTAAAATCACCGAGATATACTCCTTACCATGTGCCTCACAGAACAGAGATAGCAGGTTTTATGACCATTCTTCACGGAGATATGCGTTTCTATAACAATATTTTCGTTCAGAGTAAGGTAAGAGAAAAACTGATTGATATCTGTAAGATATTTGAAAACGATGAGTGGGACGACGGTAATCTGATTGCGGGAACCATTCCTTACGATAAGTATATGACAGAGGAAGAATGGGAAAAAGAATTCGAAGGCTATTGCGGAATGGGCAGCATGCCAAGCGACAGATACTATATTCCTCTTCCTGTATGGACAGGCGGAAATGTTTATTTTAACGGCGCAAAACCCATAAGCAAGGAAAAAGACTTTTACGAAGATACCGAACATGAGATTAAAATTGAGTTAACTACAGACGGAAAAGACTGGAAGCTTGATACAAATCTTTTTGACTATCTTCCCAAAAACTGCAGTATGATTAATACCGAAACACTCGGCATGGCATTTGAGCCCGAACAGTATTATGAAAATCCTGACGGCAGCGAAATAGTGTTTGATACCGATATCTACGGAAACAAACGTGAGGGCACAATCAGTGCGGGACCTTTCGCAAAATAAGTGAAGAGAATAAAAAACATGATTAAAAACGGATTAAAACAAAAAACTGTATTAAAAAGATTATTGGCGGGGTTACTGGCAGCAGGCGCGGCATTTGCATTCTGCGCCTGCGAACTGCCGGGAAGTGTGGAGATTAACTATGATGGGAAAGAAGGCGGAACCTATTATTCGCATATTCCGGAACCCGTACAGGTACCTGAAGAACCGCCGGTAGAAATCATCGATCCCGGGTATTCAGAGACATATGAGTCTTCTTTGATGAACTTTGTTGTTCCGAATGATTTTGAAAAACTCGAATATTTCTCAAGGAAAGATTTTAACGAAAAAAATAAGGAAATAATCTATTCGGATGAAGAACTGCTCACTGCTTCCGAAGCATATTTTTCGTCTATGGAAGAATTATCCGATATGGGCTGGTTTGTAAAATTTTCTTTTATGAGTCTTAACAATGATAATCTGCCGGAACTGGTTTATGTGGCATATTCGGGAGATCCTTACCAGAGTTATTCAATCGAATTTCATTTCTGCACATATGATTTTGAAACGGAAGAAGTGGTTGAAATCGGTAGTTTTTATTCGCAGTACGGAACAACACTTTTTTATTCCGAAAAAGATAATCTCTTAAGTTATTCCGAATGGAAATTAGACGATCCTTTTTATTACAACTATTATGTGACAATCAATAAAGATAATAAGTTTGAACTGGTTGCCTCTTTTGCGAGAAACATTTCGGAATACGATGATGATTCTGAGTGCTATGTGAATCATGTTGAAACTGATTTTGGTACTCTTGAGGATTATCTCAGCTGTTTTGATTTTATGTTTAATAACAGAAAAGAACTTGATGTTTACACGCTTAACGCTTTGATTCCGATGGAAGGAAATTATGAAATCATATACGATGAATACGATTATGAGGATTATTTCAGGGAATATGATGACGAATATCTCAAAGCGGCTTCGGAGGCATTTGTTGAAACGCTGGATATGAAGAAATCGGAAGTAATGTATACCTTTGTATTTCTTGACGGTGACAATATGCCGGAAATGCTTATAAGACAGAAGGACAAAATATTTATATATAAAGCCAGTGTTTACATGGATTCGGAAATCGGCATTTCAAAGTATGCTTATGAGGTAAACCATTCCGGATTTGAGGGAGATATATCCTACGCCGCATACAACAGGATAATCTGTGAGAAGAATGAAGGAACAGGCGGTCAGGCCGAAGATTATTATCTTTACAGCAGATATGAAGTTTATCCGATGCAAAGATATTTTTGCACCAAAGATAATAAGTTTTATTTAAATGATTGTCTGATATATCGGAACAGATACGAGGAATTCAACACAAGATGGGAGAGTTACACATTTACCGATATTTCGGTTGATGATATGTATACGGATAAAGATTCGAAAAGTGTTATAAAGCATTATAATGATGTATTAAGTACTTACGGTCCCTGATTATTTTAAAAGGAGAAAATGATATGACCATAAAAGAAGCAGTTAACGAAAGACATTCTGTCAGACAGTATAAAAATATACCGATTGAAAAGGAAACGGAAAAAGAATTAAGAGAATATATCGAAAATATAGGTGATGAAAACGGTCTGGATCTGCAGTTTATAGTAAACGATCCGGAATGCTTTGATTCGTTTCTGGCGCATTACGGAAAATTTACCAATGTTCAAAACTATATAGCCATGGTCAGAAACAAACAATATCCGAATCTTGATGAAGCAATTGGTTATTTCGGAGAAGAAATAGTTCTTAAGGCGCAGACTATGGGCCTTAACACATGCTGGGTTGCGGGAACTTTCAGTAAGAAAAAATGCAAAGCCCAGGTCGGAAAAGACGAGAAACTTTTATGCGTAATAGCAGTAGGATACGGCGAGAATCAGGGTCAGGCGCACAAATCAAAACCTGTTGAGAAGCTTTGCAAGGCTGATTTAAGCACGGCACCCGAATGGTTTAAGGAAGGAGTTGACGGTGCCTTAAAAGCTCCTACGGCTCTTAATCAGCAGAAGTTTGTGATTACGCTTGACGGCGATAATGCAAAGATTACTTCCAAAGGCGGAGCCATGACAAAGATCGATCTCGGAATTGTAAAATACAATTTCGAGGCAGCTTCGGGAAGAAAAGTTCTTTAATCGAAACGGAGAAAAGACGTGAAAAAATATAAACTTGCAATATTCGATATGGACGGTACAATCCTTGATACTTTGGGAGATTTAACCGATTCGACAAATTATGCTTTAAGGAAGAACGGATTTTCCGAACTGACTTTGGATTATGTCAGAAACATTGTCGGTAACGGCCTTTACATGGAAGCTAAAAGAGCCACTCCCGAAGGTACGGATGAAGAAACCGTTATGGCTGTATACAACGATCTTTTTACATACTATAAAGACCATAATGAAATTAAGACCAGACCGTACGACGGAATAACAGATGTTATTAAGAAACTGAAAGCAGAAGGCATTAAAACAGCCGTTGTATCAAACAAAGCAGATATAGGCGTACAGAAGCTGGCGGAGAAGTATTTTACGGACTGCTTTGACTGTGCCATGGGTGAAACAAAGGGTTTTGCTTTAAAGCCCGAAAGAGACATGGTGGATGAAATCTTAAACCGTATGGGAATAAAAACAGAGGATGCCGTATACATCGGTGATTCCAATGTCGATATGGAAACGGCAATTAATTCCGAGATGGATTTTATAGGCGTGTCCTGGGGCTTCAGAGGCAGAAAAAAGTTAGAAGAATATGGTGTAAAAACCATCGCCGATACGCCCGAAGATCTCCTGAAAATCCTTCTTTAAGACGGATTTTGGCATCTTGGTTATACCCTTTGTACCGCTTGGTATCTGAAGTATTGATATCCTTTTTATCCCCCTGTAAGATGTGCTCATACAGAACATCGAAGGAGGATTCAACATGGATACATTAAGACTTTCAGGTAACGTTAACAACATTGATGAATTAAGAAGAGAGGCAAAGGATTTACAGAAAAACGGTCTGCCTTACATGATGTCATCGGTTATAGTCTGGGGCCTTGTTTTAGGAGTACAGATTTTTGCCACATCTTATCAGAACGCAAATCTTTTAACATTTATAAGTTCTGCTTTTATGATGCCGATAGCGATTCTTTTCTCGCTCGTACTTAAAGCTAAGATCTTTAAGAAAACGAAAAACCCTGTCAGCAAGCTCGGTTTCTTATGCACGATGAATCAGAACCTTTATCTTCCGATAGCAATGCTTGCATGTACATTCTTACCTCAGGCAATGCTTCTGATGTATGCCATCATCTTCGGAGCACACCTTCTGCCGTTCGCCTGGGTATTTAACTGCAAGGCTTATACGGTAATTTCAATAATCGAGGCAGTCGGCGCAATGTTTGCATCAATTTTATTCGGAAATGTCGGAATTGCTGCTTTTATAATAATCATGCAGATAATACTTGTAGTATTACTCTTTATCAACGCCCGAAAGGAAAAAATACTTAATTGAGAGTTGAGATAATTAACGATCGGAAAAGTGAATCAATCAATGTCGAAATTCATTGTAAAGATATTACCAATGAAGTTAACAGGCTTAAGAGACATATAGATAATTTCGAGACCGGTATTTCCGGCTCGGAAGACGGTAATACATATATTGTTTCGCCAAATGATATTTTCTACATTGAATCCGTGGATAAAAAAACATTTATTTATACCAAAGATAAGGTTTTAAGCACGGATAAAAGACTCTATGAGCTCGAAGAAATACTGGATAACAGAGATTATTTCAGATGCTCTAAATCGGTGATTATCAATATCAACAAAGTGGTAAAGCTTAAGCCTGAAATAACCAGAAACATTCTTGCCACATTGTCTAACGGAGAAGTGGTGGTTATTTCAAGGCGATACGCGACGGATCTAAAGAAACTGCTCGGAATAAGGAACTGATATGAGAAGTATGAAAGATTTTTTAATATATTTAAGAAATGCATTATCGTTTGTATTTTCCTGGCTTGTGATATGCTCGGTTGTTTTAATACTGGCGCTGGGAGGAAAAGATATCTCAATTGCGTATATTCTAAAACTCTTTGTTTTATGCCTTTGGGGAGTGCTTACCTTCGGGTTCTGCTTTTTGACAAAAATGATGCAGAAGAAAGGTTTTATCTTTTCCCTGACAGTGTTTTACATACTGTTTATTCCTGCTGAAGTAGCAATGTTTTATTTCATGGGATTGTTCTCAACCAAGGGAAACATAATTGTATGGAGCATTTTCCTAGCGATAGTGGTTGTAACATATTTAATCTGCCTTGTAATCGAGTTTTTTATCCTCAAAAAACGCGGGGCGGATTACACGAAGAAAGTGCTTGAATATAACGCAAAATCTGCCGGATAATTGCATAAAAATCATAAAAAGTCCGAAGAGGGCTTTTTATTTCGGGTTAAAACCTATTGACACAGTAGGCGAATAGGAATAAAATCTTTTTGGCAAGGGAAAATAAGATTTTCATAAGCCTGAAAGGAGATTCAGTTCATGATATATGCAGACAATGCAGCCACAACAAAGATGAGTGACAAAGCCATTGAAACAATGGTTTCGCTTATGAAAGAAAATTACGGAAATCCGTCGAGCCTTTACGAGTTCGGACAGAAGTCCAAAGAAGTATTGGAGGAGGCAAGGGCCAAGGTTGCAAACGCAATCGGAGCAAATCCCAAAGAGATATATTTTACATCCGGCGGAAGCGAGTCGGACAATCAGGCAATTAACAGTGCTGCAAAGGCAGGTGCTCTGGCGGGAAAGAAACATATCATTTCATCGGCGTTTGAACATCATGCAGTACTTCATACATTAAACAAACTAAAAAAAGAAGGCTTTGAAATAACGCTTCTTGATGTACATGAAAACGGACTTATCGATCCTAAGGAAGTAGAGGATGCGATAAGAGAAGATACATGCCTTGTAACCATTATGTTTGCAAATAACGAAATCGGTACAATCGAGCCCATTCGTGAAATCGGCGAAGTCTGTAAGAAGCACGGCATACCCTTTCATACGGATGCTGTCCAGGCAATCGGACATATTCCCGTAAATGTGGTTGATGACAATATCGATATGCTTTCCGCGTCGGCGCATAAATTCCACGGTCCCAAGGGTGTAGGATTTTTGTATGTAAGAAAAGGTGTTAGATTATTCAACCTCATTGAAGGCGGCGCTCAGGAAAAGGGTAAGAGAGCAGGTACCGAAAATGTTCCTGGAATTGCAGCAATGGCAGTTGCCTTGGAGGATGCGGTTGCAAATCTTGATACTTACGGTAAAGCGGTTACAGCAAAGAGAAATCGTTTAATAGAAGGCATCTCTGAGATTTCACATTCCGCATTAAACGGTGATGCGGTGAAGCGCCTTCCGGGCAATGTTAATTTCTGCTTCGAAGGAATCGAGGGCGAATCCATTCTGCTTCTTTTAGACGATAAGGGAATCGCTGCCTCTTCAGGCAGTGCATGTACATCGGGCTCGCTTGATCCAAGCCACGTGCTTTTGGCAATCGGCAGAGTGCATGATGTTGCACACGGTTCTTTAAGACTCACAATTGATGAAAGAACTACGGACGAAGAAGTAGAAACTATTATCACTTCGGTAAAAGAAGTGGTAGAATATTTAAGAGGTTTTTCTCCTGTATGGAGAGATTTGATTTCGGGCAAAAGAGAATTCATTTTATAGACTGGTTTAAACGGAGGAAAACAAAATGGCTTTATACAGTGAAAAGGTAATGGATCATTTCAGAAATCCGAGAAATGTCGGAGTTATAGAGGACGCTAACGGAATCGGTGAAGTCGGCAATGCAAAGTGCGGCGACATCATGAAGATGTATTTAAAGATTGAAGACGACATCATAAAAGATGTAAAATTCGAAACCTTCGGCTGCGGCAGTGCCATAGCGTCAAGCTCAATGGCTACGGAACTTATTAAAGGCAAGCCTGTTGCAGACGCAATGAAATTAACCAACGAGGCTGTAGCAGAGGCTTTAGACGGTCTTCCCGATTACAAGATGCACTGTTCGGTACTTGCGGAAGAAGCTATTAAAAATGCGCTTGATGACTATCATAAAAGATGCGAAGAGCAGCAGTAATTGACAATTAAGATTAACGGAATATAATGTTAGTTGAAAGTAACCGGCAGGAAACTGCCGGTTGTAAAAAGACAATAAAGTTTGTTTTAACTAACTTTTGAATATAACGAAAGGAGAAAGATTATGAATTTAAATACAGTACTCGGACTTTTGATTCCTTTCTTCGGAACCGCTGCAGGAGCAGCCTGCGTATTTTTTATGAAAGATAAGATGGGAGATAAGGTCCAGAGAGGACTTACGGGCTTTGCGAGCGGCGTTATGGTTGCGGCTTCATTCTTCAGCCTTATAATCCCTGCGATAGAGCAGTCATCGGATATGGGAAGTCTTTCGTTTATTCCGTCGGCGATCGGATTTTCTTTGGGAATAGTATTTCTGTTAATCTTAGACTCGGTTATACCGCATTTGCATCTAAATACAGATAAAGCTGAGGGACCGAAGAGTAAATTAAAGAAAACCACAATGATGGTTCTTGCGGTTACGCTTCACAACATTCCCGAAGGAATGGCGGTAGGTGTTGTATATGCGGGATTAATATCCGGTCAGACTGCGATTACCGCAAGCGGGGCACTCGCACTTGCAATCGGTATTGCAATCCAGAACTTCCCTGAAGGAGCCATCATTTCAATGCCACTTTGTGCGGAAGGAAAGAATAAAGGAAAAGCCTTTCTATCCGGAGTGTTATCCAGTGCGGTTGAACCGGTAGCAGCACTGCTTACTATACTTGCCGTTTCGTTTATAGTTCCCGCAATGCCTTATCTTTTAAGCTTTGCCGCGGGAGCTATGCTCTATGTTGTAGTTGAAGAATTAATCCCCGAAATGTCTTCGGGAGAGCATTCCAATGTCGGCGTAATATCATTCTCGATAGGTTTTATACTGATGATGGCACTGGATGTGGCGCTCGGATAAACTTAATATTATTTCTTTTAAGACCGCTTGAAAATAAGCGGTCTTTTTTAATGATTTATGGTAAAATAATATGCGTGACTGATTTGAAAAGGAAAATTCAGAATGAAAATAATTAATCTTATCGAAGACACAAAAGGCAGAGATGAATGCGTGGCTGCACACGGACTTTCTTTTTATGTGGAAACAGAGAAACATAAACTTCTTTTGGACCTTGGTCCTTCCTCGCAGACAATAGATAATGCAAAAGCACTCGGAATAAATTTAACTGAAATTGAAACGGTGGTTTTAAGCCACGGTCATTACGATCATTCGGGCGGAATTATTCCTTTTACGATGATTAATGACACGGCAAAAATCTATTTCCAGGAATCCGCAAAAGAAGATTATTATGCGGATGACGGTTTGGAAGCAAAAGAGAGATACAGATATATCGGTATCGACAAAAATATCGTTGCTCTGCCTCAGGCAAAAATCCTTAACGGCGATGCAAAAATAGATGACGATATTGAAGTCTTCACCATAAAAGAAAGAAGCCGCAAACTTCCTTCGACCAACAAAAACCTCTTAATAAAAAAAGACGGTGAATTAAAGCACGATGATTTCGGTCACGAGCATTTTCTTGTAATTAGAGAAAACTCTAAATCGGTTCTTTTATCAGGCTGCGCACACAACGGAATATTAAGCATTCTCGATGCATATATTGATAAGTTTAAAGAAGCCCCCGACCTTGTTGTAAGCGGATTTCATCTGATGAAAAAGACAGAGTATAACGAGAGCGAAATCGAAGAGATAAAAGGTATAGCAAAAGAGTTAAAAAAATACTCTTCGAGATTTGTAACATGCCACTGTACAAGTGTTCCGGCATACGAAATAATGAAGCCTGTTTTAGGCGGACAGCTTGAATATGTTCATTCGGGCGAAGAAATAAATTTTTAGAGGAAAAAAGATGAATATATATGTTGATTTTGATGACTGCCTCTGCGAGACTGCGAGGGCATTTTCTGGACTTGCGCTTGAGATGTTCGGAATTGATGTGCCTTATGAAAAGGTAAGATATTTTAATCTTCAGATGGCGTTTGATTTAAATGACGAACAGTATAACGCACTGCTCAAAAAAGGCCATGAGCCTGAGGTGCTGCTTGCATTTGAAGAAACACCGGGCGCGGTAAAAGTATTAAACGAATGGATTGAAAACGGGCATAATGTTTCGATTATTACGGGACGTCCTTTCAACTCATATGAGCCTTCGAGAACCTGGCTTGATACACACGGACTAAAAAACGTACCTCTGTACTGTCTGGATAAATACGGCAGGGAAAATTTTATGAAGAACTCGGATTTTTCTCTCAAACTGGAAGATTATTACAAAATGAAATTTGATTTTGCGATAGAAGATTCGCCTTCGGCATTTAAGTTTTTCGATCATATGCCTGACTTGAAAGTACTTGTTTTTGACAGACCCTGGAACAGGGAAGCGGAGTTTCCGGGAGATAATTACACCAGGTGTTTAAACTGGGAAATTATCAGAGAAAAAGTTATGAATTAATCAGTTCTCCCAAAGTGGTTTCTGCCCAGCTGTAGTTATTTAAATAACTTCCCTTAAAGTCTTTGGCATATTCTTCTTTGCCTGAGAGGTAATCAAAGAGATCGCATTTAACCTTTTCGGTTACAATGCGTCTTTTGCCGTCAACGCTTTCGACTATGTCTGATACACCGTATTCTTCGAGAGTATTTTTAAGACGAAGAGCAACCTTTCTGTATCTTGAAAGCGTGAGAGTGCTGGCAGGTTCGTCTTCCCAGAGGAACCCTATGGCTTCTTCGGAGGTAACAAAACCGCCTCTTCTGTCTATAAGAAGAGCCAGTAATTCCTTGGATTTTTTGTTTCTGAAAGCAATGGGTTTATCGCCCACAAATACATCGAAATATCCGAAAGTACGAATTGTTACGTTACGGTTTTCGGGTATTTCTTTTTTATTTTCTTTATCATCGTCCACAGAGTAGAGCACTACATATCTGGGCGAGTTTGTATACATGTCTTTCTGCGTGCATACCGCACGGATTTTCTTTTCGCATTCAGCTTTGTAATCAAAGTATGTGAATTCAGCCTCGCCGTTTTTAAGGAAGTTTAAGAAGTCTTCGTTGGCAGCTTCACTCTTAGCAACGAAGGTTTTCCAGGGAGTAAATTTCTTGGTCAGAGGAATCCATTCTTCATTAGTGTAACCGAAAAATTCGCAAACGTTTTCACTTGCGTACAAAGGCTTCATGTATTCTTCGGGAGTTACTTCGAAGGCGGCAATTCCGTCGGAGAATTTCATGATAAGGTCGTTCATTTTTTCTTTTAACTGAAGATTCTCATTCTTTAAATCCGATACTTCTTCAGACTCGTGGATTCTTCTTAAACAGAAGTATCCGATGGATTCGGTCACTTTAATAAAGACGCCGTTATACTGCCTTAAAACATTGTCCGATGATATGGCTTTATATGTGATTGTAGGCGGCTTCGCATCGGGCTCAAAGAATTTCTTGGTACTGAAATCATCGAAGAAAATACGAACCATTTCGGAGTCTTTTTTATCCACCGAATCGGTGATAAATTTCTTAAGCGCTTCATCGAGCGGCATCGCAATGTGCTCAAAATGCTTAAACATGGACGAGTTGTTGCAGTAAAGACATTTGACCGTATTGTTTAATGAATCGAATTCGAAAATCTTGTCATATACTTCGCTTAAAGCTTTAATGTATCTGTTTGCTTCTGCGATTTCGTTTTCTTCAAACCGGTCGCTGATATCCATTAATGCACTCTGGAATTCCTCGCTTCCGTCTTCGTTTTTAATTTTGGTCACCCAGCCGAATACACGGATTCTGGTTCCGTCCAATCGTAAAAGAGACATCTCGCCCGCAATGGGTTTGCCCGCTGTGTTTACTCTGTTTAAGAATATAGAAAAACGTCTTCTTTCTTCGGGAGGAATGAAAAGAAATATATTCTCTTTGTACATCTCGGGAAGATCAAACTCGGGAGAGTCGACATTCGGAATGCGCAGGAAATCAACCAGTTTTTTATTTACAAAAGTAACTCTGGGATTCTTTTCGCAGGTGTATTTAAGGAAACCGCATGGAGAGGTTTCGTCTAAGAAACGTAAGTTTTTATTGTCAATTTCAAATTCGGAAATATCTGTAAGATAAGACGAAAGAATCATCGTATTGTTTTCTGATTTGATACTGGTTAAAGTATCGCAGACAAAAATGATGCTGCCGTCTTTTTTGATTAAATGATATTTAGCGCTTTCGGTAGTTTCCGAGGCGCATGCTTTTTTAATTAAGTCGGAGTAAGTTTTAAGATCTTCGGGATGAACAAGAAGAGAGTACAAATCCCTGCTTTCATCAAAAAGTTCGTCTTCTTTGAAACCGGTTAAGCGTTCGAAGTTTTTGCTTACAAACGTTACATGCACGGTGCCGTCGAAGATATATTGATGAAAGCCGTTAATTTGAAAATTAAGTATGTCGTCGGCTCTTTTCGGTATATTGTTCATTTGTTTTCCTTTTAGCAAAGACTTAGAAGTAAACGTACATGAAAATTTTATCAGAGATAAATATTCTTTTCAACTTTCACAGTCATTTTTTCAAAGGAAATTTATTATCCTCTGAGAGCCGGTTTTACAATCTTTCCGCTGATGGTTTTCGGCATTTCTTTTACGAATTCCACGAGACGGATCCATTTGTATTCGGCAAGCTTTTTATTGCAGAATTCTTTGATATCTTTTTCAAGTTTTCCCGAAGGAACATATCCGCGGTCAAGTACCACCACGGCTTTTATGGCCTGGCCTCTTAAAGTGTCGGGAACGCCTATGACGCTGCACTCTGCAACGGCGGGATGTTCTATCAGAACATTTTCAACTTCATAAGGTCCTACGCGGAAACCTCCTGTTTTTATGATGTCGTCAAAACGGCCGTGGAAACAGAAGCGTCCTTCCTCGTTTATATATGCTGCATCGCCCGTGTGATAAACGCCGTCTCTCCATACAAGTTCATACTGCTTTTCGTTATCAAGATAAGCAGAAAAAATTCCTATTCTGGGAGCATTCTTTTTAGGGACTATTACGACTTCTCCGATTTCTCCGGGGAGCGCTTTTTTGCCGTCCTTTTTATGAAGCTCGATATTATACAAAGGAGAGGGGATTCCAATAGAGCCTTCGGTTGCTTTGACTCCCTTAAAGTTAGCGATTAGTAAAGTAGTTTCGGTCTGGCCGTATCCTTCAGCAAGCGTAAGACCCGTTGCTTCAAAGAATTTACGGAATACATCGGGAGAAAGCATTTCTCCGGCCGTAGTTGCATGCTTTAATGAAGGCATCTCTGGAATCCCTTTACGAACGAGATAACGGTAAACTGTGGGTGGAGCACAAAAGGATGTCACACCGTACTTGTTTATGACATTACTAAGCTGTCTGGGTTCAAAATTGTCGAAATCATAAACCATCACGGCGCAGCCTGTGAGCCATTGTCCATACAATTTGCCCCAGGAGGCTTTCGCCCATCCTGTCTCTGCAACAGTAAAATGCAAACCGTTATTCTCGGTTTGCTGCCAGTATCTGGCAGTTATTATATGAGCCAAAGGGTAGGTGTAATTGTGTATGACGCCCTTTGGATAGCCGGTAGTTCCGGAAGTGAAATACATAAGCATCGGATCGCTTGCGAGAGTAGGAATTCTTTTTAATTCATCGCCTGCCTCATCCGTCTGCTTTGATAAATTTTCAAAGCCCGTGGTGTCTTCTTTGATACACCAGAGCTTAATATTCAAGTTGTTTTGTGATACGGCTTCCTTTATCTTTTCGGGTACTTCGTCATGCGGCGTGACAATAACGGCATCGACCTTTGCTGTGCTTATACGGTATGAAAAATCATTTACCGTCAGCATGTGTGATGCGGGTATTGCAAGCGCACCGATTTTATGAAGTGCGATAACTGCAAACCAGTACTCGTAATGTCTTTTTAAAACAAGCATTACGCGTGAGCCTTTTTTAATACCGTTTGACAAAAATACATTTGCCATTTTGTTTGAATATTTTTTTATGTCCGAAAAGGTAAATATGTGTTCCTCACCTTCAACATTGCACCAGACGAGAGCGCGTTTGTCAGGCTCCGTTTTTGCCTGAAGGTCTACAACATCATAGCCAAAATTAAAATCATAAGGATAGTCTAAAATAAAATCGGTTAATGCACCGTTAGCGTCAGTAATCTCGCGACAGTATAGTTGGGTCAGACTCATGTTAGTTATGCTCCTGTTACGGCGAATGAAAATTCGGCTGACATGCAAAGTTTATTATCTACCGAGGCACTTCCTTTCCCGAAATAAAACGGATGCTTTGAACGTGTGATTTCACATTTAAGTTCAACCGTGTCTCCGGGTTTGACGGGAGAGCGGAACTTCACATTGTTAAGTCCCGTATAAACCGGAATACAGTTCTCGGTTATTTTATCCTGCATCAGTACACAGGCGTTCTGTGCCATCATTTCACAAAGGATGACTCCGGGAACAATAGGGTTTCCCGGGAAATGACCTTTTAAGAAAAATTCGTCCCCGCGCACATGATAGTGTCCGACAGCGGTTCCGTTAATATCCTCCGAATCTTCAATAAGGAGCATATTGTCTCGGTGTGGCAGAATTTGCATTATTTCTAGTTTGTTCATATTCAGGCCTTTCTGAATGCGAGACATGCATTATGACCCCCGAATCCAAGTGAATTAGAAAGTGCAAGGGTTATGTCGGAATTAAGGGATTTGTTAGGAATATAGTTTAAATCGCACTTTTCATCGGGTT
>JAGCVT010000087.1 GCA_017962225.1 Lachnospiraceae bacterium | reverse complement strand
TATTCCGCCGATAGCTCCGTTATAGAACGGTCCGAGTATCTGAAGTTTTCCGAAACGCTCAACATTGTTGACATTTGTGAATAAACATACAAATGATCCGGCGTTTACAGCTCCGTGTAAAAGAGACGGATACCAGATACAATTTGATTTATCATAAACAACTTCTTCAATCAAACCGAGTGCAATGGTAAAGACTGAAAATACGATAAGTCCGATATAGGGATGTCCGAAGTACTCGGTACCGTATTCGTAGCCTACAAGGATAATTACCGGGAAGTGGAAAGCACCCCAGATTAATCCGCCGACTATCCATGTCGGAACCTTGCCCATGCTCTTGTTAAGTTCGGGATAAAGGAATCCTCTCCAGCCGACCTCTTCGCCGAGCGCCAAGACCATATTAATTAAGGGTGCGTAAGATATGGCTTGAATTATTTGAATAAATGTTAAAAGATTTAATGATATGCCCACACTCTTAAGCTGTTGTTCAAGATTTAATCCCTCGGGAAGTGTACTCGCAATATAGGAGCCTGTCAAATCAAACATATCGGGGAAGATAAGGAAAAATAGTGCTCCACCGAGTGCTGCGATAATTGCGGGTCCGAACCAGCAAAGCGGAATCAGCCATGCAACTTTTTTGAATCTTGGAATGAAATTGATGCCTTTAAAATTTCCTTTTGCAAATAGAGCCCCGAAAAACGGCGTATACATTAATACCATGAGCAATACCGTAAAAAGTGTCTGCCCCATACCGCCGGGATTCTTAATTGCCAGGATTGAGGCAGCAATTTGAATTGCGTATGCGCTGACAAATACAAATATTAAGTATTTTATAATCTGTTTTTTATTCATACATTTCCTCCTTAGGTGAATGACACCGACCGAATGTTTTGTATTAGTTGTTGTAATACAAACTATACAACGACTCTTTTATGGTGTCAACATCTTTTTAAAAAAATTTTTTAAATTGACGGAGGTGTATTATAATGGAAAAAGAGCTCATAAAAGAAGCGTTTATATAAGAAAGGAAATACCATGTACTATCTCATCAATGAAAAACTCGAAAAATCCACGAAAAATGAATTCAGAAAAGGAAAGAGCCAGTTTGTAGCCGTAATGACGCTCGAGGAGTGGAAAAATACAAAGGAAGATTTCGAAATGGGCATCGACCTTGATATCGACCCCAATGAAATATATTCCACCAAGGCAATTGTCAACTACGATTCGCTGACAGGTTGTTTCAGCATTCCGGACCGCGACGATTTCGAGAAATATTATGATTTTCTTTTTGCCCTCGATGAAAAGGGTATTGTTTTCATTGATGATCACGAGTACGTAAACGGTATTATAGAAAGAATACAGAAAACCAAAAAATGGAGATTCCCGAGCCTCGAGAGATTTATATACGATTTTCTCGAAGAGATAGTCAGACATGACAGGGAGCTTATCGAAAAGTACGAAAAAGAACTGACCGAAATGGAAGATCTTATAGCCAAAGACAGTGGCGAAGAAATGTCCGACAGAGCCAATGACATTCGAAGCGACATAAGAGATTTGAGAGTCCATTACGAGCAGCTCCTCGATTTTTCGCAGGAACTCGAAGAAAACGAAAACAATTTCTTTACACATGAAAACTTAAGATATTTTAAACTTTTTACGAGCCGTATCGAAAGAATGCGTGACGAAACAATGGCGGTAAGCGACCATGCTCTACAGATCAGAGATATCTACAAGGCACATCTTGATATTAAGCAGAACCGAATTATGACACTGCTTACCATCGTAACCACCATTTTCACACCTCTTACGGTTATCGCCGGCTGGTACGGAATGAACTTTAAATATATGCCGGAATTAGACTGGAAACTCGGCTATCCCATCGTCATCATCGTCAGTCTTTTCATTGTTGTCGGAAGCCTGATTATATTTAAAATAAAAAAATGGCTGTAAAAAATATTTTTTGTAACCTTTCGTCTCTTTCGTTTGTATTATGTGTGAAAGGCCTTAAAAAATTACTAAACAGGAGAACTCATGAGACCTGCATTAAACGAACTGGTCGAAAAGTACAAGAACAATCTCTACGCCGTGGCATTCAATGTTTGCAAAAACCCCGATGACGCAGAGGATGCAGTTCAGGACACTTTTGTTTCATACTTTTCGAACCGCAAAGAATTTGAGACGGAAGAACACGTAAAAGCATGGCTTATACGGGTGGCAATCAATAAAGCAAAAAATATAAACAATTCATTCTGGAGAAGAAACAAAGTTACTCTGGATGAAACAATGGAAACACTGGCTTTCGAAACGGAAGAATCAAAGGATCTTTTTGAAACTGTAATGAAACTTCCGGAAAAATATCGCATCGCCATTCACCTATTTTATTTCGAGGATTACACCGTTAAGGAGATTTCGGAGATTTTAAAAACCTCCGAAAGCAATGTGAAAGTAAGATTATCGCGTGGCAGAAACCTTCTCAAGGAAACATTAAAGGAGGGATGGGAAGATGACGAATAAAGAAAAATACAAACAGGCATTTTCGGTACTTCATACCTCCGAAAATTTTTCACCGGAGGTAGAAATAATGGCAAAAATAAATAAAAAGAACAAAATCAGAGGTATCATAGCAGCATGTATCGGAATTTTTACAATCGGAGGTTTGAGCACTACAGCCTATGCGGCCAATGTAGGAAACATTCAGAGACAGATTCAGCTCTGGGTGCAGGGCGACCAGACAACCGCAACTCTCGATATCGATGAAACACAGGGCGAGTACAAGATTTCTTATACAGGCAACGACGGCGCACCTGTAGAAATCAGCGGTGGCGGCATCACGGTTGATATAAACGGAAATGAAAGACCTGTAAACGAACAGGAAATCATGGAACACATAATGATGCCATCGGTTGAATACTTGGATGACGGCACAATCTGGGTTTACTACAAAAATCAGCAAACCGAAATCACCAACAGTTTCGACAACGAAGGATTCTGTTATACCCAGGTATCCGACGGAGGCATGACATATTACATGACCATCAAAAAGAACGGCGGATACGGAATCGACACCATAAAATATCCAAGCAAAAAAGGATTCAACTACTAATATTTTTAAGCGCAGTCTTAAGGGGCTGCGCTTTTTTTAGTTTGTTGATTTTAGGGTGTTTTTAAGGTAAAATATTTATCGGATAGCTGAATATTTTTTTGACTTGAATTAAGTAAGAGGGGTTACAAAAAATGAAAAAAATAATAGAGATGTACAAATGTCCGAACTGCCAGGGAAAGCTGGAGAAAACGGACGATGCAAATGTGCTTCGCTGTATGTTCTGCGGTACCGAATTTGCGACCGAGGATTCAGAACCGGAAGAAGTTGAAGTCAAGGAAGAGGAAGTCAAGGAAGAAGCACTTCCCAAGCAGAAAATGGAAACCGAAGACGGGTTTACCAAATTCGAATGGTTTGACTACAGAACCAAATTCAAAAAACTTTTAACCGGACACGATACCAAGGATGCAATGAGAACATTCGCATACTGCACCAACGAACTCGGAAGCAGTGAGGCCATCATAAAATACATCAAAAGAGAACTGATTGACGAATGCGGAATATACTGCAAGGAGCATAAAGAGGAAAAATTAACTGCCTTCTTAAACAGCAAATCGATTAAGGGGCAGATTAATCCCGATGACAATGTTATCTTTTATGTCAATAACGGTATTTTCTCATGCGGAAAACACGGATTTGTAGTAACCGACAAAAAGATTGTTTTCTCGGGCCGAAAGCCCCGTGTAATAGAGTATTCCAATCTTCGCAAACTCGCCTTTGATATGGAGTCCGATTTTGTAGACGTTCGTCTTAACAGTTCTTATGATACATCTTTCGGAACAATAGACGGCTCGAAAAAAGCGCATGGCGCACTGGCAGCTTTAATCAGTGCCCTTGCATTTGAAAACGAACCTGAGAGAGATAAAATTATCGTTACCAATTTCAACGATGATAACGATGACGATGATTAAATAATTAGCCTCTCCTTAACAGGGAGAGGCATTTTTATAATATGGTGATAATTCAGTTCATAAAAGAAAATATAATATGCGACATTTTGCTCGTCTTTGCGCTTCTTTCATGGGGCGTTACAATCGGCGCGATAATTGTCAGTAAAAAATCCGGCCACTATGTCTCGGGTCTTCCTGCTGTGGGCGGAATTCTTGTAATTATCGGATTTCTGACTTCGTCGGTTAAATGGCTGGCGGTTTTAGGATTACTGGATCCGTGTTTGATTTATTTAATCTTTGTAGTGATTCCGGGATCGATAATAGCCGAAAGCAAAATCAAAAAATGGGAACCTTCAGAGGAATACGACGGATTTCCGGTGGCTGATTTTACGAGATATCATAAAAGTTACGAGGAAATCCATACACCGCTTGAAGATTCGGACGGCTATATGGTGAACCACATTAACCGTTATATTATCATTTCAAAAGACGGCAGATACGAACTTTTAAAAGTGCAGTTTACGGACCGCATAATTGAGCGTTATGAATTCGACACTATCGAAGAATGCCGCGAAAAAGCATCGCCAAAAGCAAAGTGGCAAAAAATGACAGGAGAAAAAGAGGCTTAAATGAAAAACATTAAAGAGAAAAGACCGCAGGATCCGGTAAGCAGGATTGAATATATGGAAGAACTTTTTGACAGAGGCGTAAAGCTCATAAAAGAAGCAGATGAAAATCCTCTGGCATTCTTAAATTTTCAGTCCGAGATTGAAAAACTCGAGCAGTACTACGGCGACGAAAGATGGAAAAATGATTTTGCGCTGGATGAGCAGGGCAAGTTACCTTCGGATTTAAAGCGCGGAGTTTTATCAGAGGACGGACTTTACAATCTTTTAGAGCAGAACAAAGAGGTTTTAGAAGAGGTTAAAGAAAAATATAAAGACGATCCCGAGGTTTCGGCGAAAATCAGATTTTTAGGATACGAGGACTTTAAGAAGGATATACTTAGAAATCACTGGAAAGTTTTCGGCGTCGAAATTTATGAGGACGGAGAATTAGCATATTCATTCGGCGATACGAAGGATAATGTTTATCCGCTTTACTCATGTACCAAGAGTATTCTTTCAATCGCGGTCGGTATTGCGCTTGACCAAAATAAAATAGATTTAAGCAAGGACAGTCTTTATTACATCCCTGAGAAATATAAGGCAAATCTTTCAAAGGAACAAAAGGAAAAATGGGAAAAATTGTCTTTGCACAGACTGATGACCATGTCCGTTCCGGGATTTCCTTTCAGAGCGCCCGACGATAATTATATGGATTTCTCACTCGCAAACGAAGATTTTAATCCCGACGAGGTTTCGTTTAATTACAGCAATATCTGTTCATATATTGTCGGAGTGGCATTAACCGAAGCACTCGGAGAAGACGCATGGGAATTTATCCAAAAGAATATTTTAAAACCGCTTGATATTACGGATGCCACTTGCAGCAGATGCTCAAAAGGCTACTTTTATGGTGCCTCGGGTATGGAAATGTCGGTAAACGATTTAAGTAAGGTCGGACTGCTTCTTTATAACAAAGGCGTCTATAACGGTAAGCGGATTGTTTCCGAAGAATACTTAAATAAAGCAACTTCAATTTTACAGATGAACCTCGAGGGCGGCTACGGATATTATTTCTGGAAGTACCGCGAGGGATATAGCATGAATGGTAAATTCAAGCAGAAATGTTATATTTTACCTGAGCGAAAGCTCATAATAACATATCTTGCAGACATTGAGGACGGCTCAAACGTTCTGCGCGAAAGCATGGAAAAGCACGTCCTCGGATTATAGAAAGTGGAAGTATTCGGTCAGGAGATTTTAAAATACGATTTTGGTTATGCAGGATTTTTAGGAGAGATTAAATAATGCTCAGATTAAGGCCTTATAAAAAATGTGATGCCGCCAAAATCATCACATGGTGCAAGGATGAAAAAACGTTTCTTTTATGGGGAGGCGAGCATTTCGGTTCGTTTCCGATAACGGAAGAAATAATGAATACAAAATATTTTGATAATAACGGCGATTGCGCAGAGCCCGACAACTTCTATCCGATGACGGCATTTGACGAAGACGGAGCAGTCGGTCATTTTATCATGAGGTACATAAAAGGAAACAACAAAATCCTCAGATTCGGATGGGTCATCGTAGATGATGCGAAGCGCGGAAAGGGCTACGGCAAAGAAATGCTCCGTCTGGGTCTTGACTATGCCTTCAATATTTTGAAAGTAGACAAAGTTACAATCGGAGTTTTCGAAAATAACGCAGGCGCGTATCACTGCTACCTGTCTGCAGGATTTCGCCCGTCTACGGAACTGGAAGATTCCTTCGAGGAAATCATGGGCGAGACACAGCGAATCGTTGAACTTGAACTCACCAAAGAGGAGTTCATAAAAGAATAAAAAGTAAGAGGGGGTAAAAGAATGAGTTACGAAAAAGAAAGAGACGAGGTCATTGACTGGTTAAAGCATCCGAACGAGCTCGGAAAAGCACCTTTTAAGATTGAGTTTGCAAAGGAATTTACGGATCCCGAAGGAATCCACTGTCTGATATTCAAATTTAAGACCGGTGCACTCTCACCCTGGCTTTTGGCCATTCACAGTGATTCGGGAATTTTCAGTGAAGAAGAAAAGTACGATGAAAAGAGAGACATCGAGCAGGCGCAGGCTTTGATCGATTATCTTAAGCAGTACTGGAAGAATGTTGCACTTAATGCGGAAGAAAGCAAAAAGCGTGCAGAGAATGCAAAAGCTTTCTGCGGCTTTGTTTTAAAAGCCGAGCAGAAATTCGAGCCGGAACTTTTCTTAAAAAATTACGAGGAAGACTGGGGCGAGAAATTATCGAACTGCGACACCAATCCCGAGGATGCAGATGGCGGAACCGCTGCATGCATTTATTCAAACGAACAGGGGTTAAACCTTGTCTTTGGGTATATGGATTTCAGAGTTCCCAACGGAGAGGCAGAAGAAAATGCACAGTTTAACTTTTTCTGGAAGGAAGCCGTTGAAACGACCAGGACTCACAAAGCTCATGAAGTAGTAACTGTTATGGGCATCGGCGAAATCAGAGATAAGGCAATGTTTTTTGCAAAAGCCCTGGTATCGCTCTGCAGAATGGATAACAATATCGGAGTATATATGAACGGTGTTGTTTTCGAACCCAAGATGGTTGTTGCTATGACAGACATCATAAAAGAAAACAAACTTCCTCTGCTTGTTCTGGTATGGTGCGGAATAGGAAGGGAAGAAAAAGGAGTTTCCTGCTGGAGTGACGGAATGAAGTGCTTCGGGTTTGATGAGCTCGAAATGGTAAATGTTCAGGGAAGACAGCCTTCGGAAATTCATTCCATGATGCTTTATATCATAGATTACTGCATCAATCAGAACGTATCGTTCCACGATGGCGAAGAGGTCGGACTTTCCGCCGGCTTAAAAGCTAAGATTGTAAAATCCAAAGGCTTCAATGTGGATATGGACGGAGAAACTTTAAAGATTTCATTTTAAATAATGTAACCCGGGGGAGAAATTATGGATTCAAACGGAATAATTATCGTAAAAGGATTTGACTGGGGGCCTGCGGTAACAAAGGTCGTTATTAAGCTCGGCATAGATTTTGACAAAACCCGAAACTTTGATACGACCCTGTTCTGTGTTAAGGAAAAAAGAACGAACGTCCTTGGCACCACGAATACGGAAAGAAAAATAACCGACGTATACTATTCGGACGAATCCGGAAACCGCATTGAAGGTAAGGGTGATTACCTTTCTATCGAATTGGCATTCGGACCGGACGAAGGTTCACCGATGTATTATGATTTTCCGACCGGTTTTAACAAATGGTTTGATTATGATATGGTTGTAAGAACCATATACGGACAGCAGACCAATTTAAATAATGAAAAGTTTGGCTTTCCTGAGATTAAAGACGTTGATTTAACCGGAAAGTTCACGGGTTCGGAAGGTCATACATTAACGTATGCTTCCTACAAACCTGAAAATGCCTCCGAAGAAAACAAGCGCCCGCTGGTAATATGGCTTCACGGTATGGGCGAAGGCGGAACCGATCCCGTGATTACATTATACGGAAATAAGGTTGTACCGCTTTTTGGAGAAGAGTTCCAGAAAATCATGGACGGCGCATATGTTCTTACTCCTCAGACTCCGACCTTCTGGCTTCAGTGTAAGGAAGACGTAGCATCCTGGCAGAAAAACAAGGGCGACGATTCGATTTATTTAAAAGACTTAAAGGAATTAATAGATAAATTTGCGGATGAAAACTATGTCGACAAAAAACGAATCATTGTCGGCGGCTGCTCAAACGGCGGTTTTATGACAATGGACCTTATATTAAATTATCCCGATTACTTTGCTGCAGCTTACCCTATCTGCGAAGCTTTTCTTCCGAAGAAACTTAAAAAAGAAAGACTTCTTCCCATAAAAGATATGCCGATTTGGTTTGTTTACGCGAAGAATGATTTTACGGTCCTTCCCGCAAAATACGAAAAGCCGCTCTTAAAAATGTTCGACAAAATCGGCGCAGGTAATATTATTGTCAGTGAATTTGAGGATGTTCACGATACTTCGGGACAGTTTGAAAAGGACGGAAAACCCTTCCAGTACTTTGGACATTTTTCATGGATTTATTTCTTCAATAACGAATGTGTTGAAAACGGCGTATCCATCTGGGAATGGATGGCAAAGCAGACGAAGTAAATCCGATTAACATAATTGTAAAAAAATTCTTGACATTGCCCGAAAAAATAATTATTATGATTTCACATACGAAAAAATGCGATGAAGGAATTATGCGTCGTTTGGAAGTTTCAGAGAGCCGGTGGTTGCTGTGAACCGGTACGAAAGAACGAATTGCAGTCTCACTCCCGAGCAGAACCCTCGAAAGTCAAGTAAAGGGCTCCGGCAAGCTCCGTTATCAAGGCTAGAGATATGATAGTATCTTACTGAGTGACTTATTTAAGTAAAATGGGTGGTACCGCGGAAGAAATTTCGTCCCAGAGATTAGAAAGCTAATCTTTGGGACTTTTTTATTTCAGTTTATAAAGAGAAAGGGAAAAGAAATGAACAAGATTTTCATTGCCGACTCAACAATCGCACAGAGTTGCATAAACAATACATTTTCCATGAGCTTCAAGGAAAAGATGGAAGTTGCGAAAAGACTCGAAAAAATCAAAGTTAATGTCATCGAGATGCCCAAGGCTGTCGAAAAGACCGATGCACTGCTTGTTAAGTCATTGGCAACAATGATAAAAGAAAGCACAATTTCGGTGGCAGCAGCACCTGATAAAGCAGAGATTGATGCCGCAGCTGATGCAATTAAGAATTCAAAGAATGCGAGAATAAGAATTCTTGTTCCGACTTCTCCCGTTCAGATGGAATATATTTTAAAAGCAAAACCCAAGGCAGTTCTTGAGAAAGTTCCCGAAATGGTTGCTTACGCAAAGACTCTTGTAAACGAAATCGAAGTATCCTTTATCGATACTTCCAGAAGCGAAAAAGAATTTGTCGCAAAGTTATCCCAGGGCGTAGTTGCATCGGGCGCAACCATACTTGATTTCTGTGATACGGCAGGAACATGGCTTCCCGAAGAAACAACCGAATTTATAAAATACATAAAAGAAAATGTTCGCGGAATCGAAAACGTAACTATTTCCGTTAACTGCTCCGACGAAATCAGACTCGGAAACGCAAACTCCGTAGCAGCAATCAAGGCAGGCGCAACACAGGTTAAAACGACATTAGTCGGCAAAGCATCTCCCAAGATCGGACATTTCGTAAATCTTATTTCCGAAAAAGGCGAGGCAATTCAGGTTGCAATTGATATCCCGAGAGCCGAGTTTAACAAGACTCTTCGCCAGATGACATGGATTGAAGGCGAGAATCAGGGTATCAAGATTACCTTCGAAGAAGAGGAAAAGGCAAAGACCGAAGAACTCAATTTAGACGAGACCGCAGACATCTCCAAGGTTATCAAAGCAGTTAAGAAACTCGGGTATGATTTATCCGACGACGACAACGCTAAAGTATACAAGGAATTCAAGAGAGTATCCGAGAAAAAGAATGTCGGAACAAAGGAAATGGAAGCAATTATTGCAACCGCAGCTCTCCAGGTTCCCGCAACATATCAGCTGGTTGACTTTGTAATCAACTCAGGAAATATCATCACTCCCACAGCTCACATCACTCTTGAAAAAGAAGGAAACGAGCTCAAGGGCTTAAGCTCGGGAGACGGTCCCATCGCCGCTGCATTCCTTGCAGTTGAAATGGTTGTCGGACATCACTATGAACTTGATGATTTCCAGATCCAGTCAGTAACCGAAGGAAGTGAGGCTGTCGGAACGGCACTCGTAAAACTTCGTTCCAACGGAAAGCTCTACTCGGGTAACGGTATTTCAACAGACATTATCGGCGCCAGCATCAGAGCTTACCTTAACGCAATCAACAAGATTGTTTATGAAGAGAAACAGGAGAACATTCCCGATTAGGATTAAAACGGAGGAAAGATTTAAATGAGATTATCATTCAGCACAAACGGATGGGATGATTTTGACTGGTCTGACTTTTATGTGACCGCAAAAGATTTGCAGTTTTCCGGTATTGAAATTCACGATATAAAAAGAGAAGTTTTTTCCGGAAAGAACAGACCTTTTAATAATGAAAACATTGTTGAGACGGCAAGAAAAATAGCTCAGATGGGCCTTGATATTCCCGTACTCGATGCTGTCTGCGATGTATCGGATCCCGACAAGGTAAACGAAAACATCGAAGAAATCAGAGAATACATCAGAATCGCCAAGATTTTAAAATGTCCCGCTATCAGACTTCGTGCAGGAAAGAGCAGCACTGATACAGAGGTTTCCGATGAACCCGTTATCGAGTGTATCAAAGCTACCTACAGAGAAGCAGACAACAACGGCGTTTCACTTCTTATCGAAACAGTCGGACCTTATGCAAACACAGAGAGACTTCGTAATGTCTTAAATGTTTTCGCAAGAGACAATGTTGCTGCAGCATGGGATATCCACCACACAGTTAGATTTGGCGGTGAAAGTGCAGAAACTTCAATCCAGAACCTCGGTGCATACGTTCTTCATGTGCACATAAAAGATTCCGAAGTTGTTGACGGAAAGATTGAATACAGACTTATGGGCGAAGGCAGCCTTCCCATTGACGATTTAATGGGCGCTCTTCGTTCAATCAATTACGATAAATACATTTCATTTGAATGGATTCCCGCATGGCTCGAAGAATTATCAGACCCCGGAATCGTGTTCCCTCACTTTATCAACTTCATGTCCCAGTATGAGCAGGAAGCAAAAGTTGTAGGCCAGACACTTTATTCAAACAAGGCCGGCACAGGTAAGTTTATCTGGAAAAAAGAAGAGATTATCGACAAGACCTTCCCTCAGGTACTCGACAAAATGGTTGAGGAATTCCCCGATCAGTATGCTTTCAGATATACAACTCTTGATTACACAAGAACATATTCCGAATTCAGGGATGATGTTGATGAATTTGCCAAGACTCTTATCGCACTTGGCGTAAAGCAGGGTACCCACGTAGCTATCTGGGCAACCAACATTCCCCAGTGGTACTTATCATTCTGGGCATGCTGCCGTATCGGCGCAGTTCTTGTTACAGTAAATACAGCTTATAAAATTCACGAGGCTGAGTATCTTTTACGAAACTCCGATACTCATACTCTTGTAATGATAGACGGCTTCAGAGATTCAAACTACGCAGAGATTATTCAGGAACTCTGTCCCGAATTAAAAGACAATGTTCCCGGCAAAGCACTTCACTGCAAGCGCCTTCCTTTCCTTCGTCACGTAATCAACGTAACAAGCAGACAGCCCGGCTGTCTTACATGGGAAGAAGCGCTTGAACTTGGAAAGAACGTTCCCATCGAGGAAGTTTACCGTCGTTCATCCTTAGTTGATAAGCATGATGTCTGCAACATGCAGTACACATCCGGTACCACAGGATTCCCCAAGGGAGTTATGCTTACACACTACAATGTAGTTAACAACGGAAAATGTATCGGCGACAGAATGGACTTATCCACAGCCGACAGAATGATGATTCAGGTGCCCATGTTCCACTGCTTCGGAATGGTACTTGCGATGACCGCATCCATGACCCACGGTGTAACATTATCACCTATTCCTTACTTCTCAACCAAGCCCGCGCTTGCATGTATCAACCAGGAAAAGATTACATGTTTCCACGGCGTGCCTACAATGTTTATCGCAATGCTTGAGCATGAAGACTTCCCGAAGACCGACTTCTCACACATGAGAACAGGTATCATGGCCGGAAGCCCCTGCCCCATCGCAGTTATGAGAGACGTTGTTGAGAAGATGCATATGACGGAAATCACCATCGTTTACGGTCAGACAGAAGCATCACCCGGATGTACAATGTCCACAACTGACGATCCTCTGGAAGTCAGAGTTACCACAGTCGGCGGACCTTTACCCGGCGTAGAATGTAAGATCGTCGATCCCGAAACCGGAGAAGAATGTCCCGACGGAGTAAACGGCGAGTTCGTTGCCCGTGGTTACAATATCATGAAAGGTTATTACAAGATGCCTCTTGCTACCGCACAGGCAATCGACGAAGACGGATGGCTTCATACAGGTGACCTTGCATGCAGAACACCCGAAGGTAACTTCAAGATTACAGGCCGTCTGAAAGACATGATTATCCGTGGCGGTGAAAACATTTATCCCAAGGAAATCGAAGAATTCATCTATACTTACGATAAAGTTAAAGACGTTCAGGTAATCGGTGTTCCCGACGAAGCACTCGGCGAGGAAATCCTTGCAGCAGTTGTTCCTAAGGAAGGCGAAACAATAACCGAGGAAGAAATCAAGAAGTACGTATTCGACCACATGGCTAAACACAAAGTTCCCAAGTATGTCGATATCGTTGACGGCTTCCCCATGAACGCCGCTGGCAAGATCTTAAAATACAAGATGCGCGAGGCAGCAGTTGAGAAATACAACTTAAAGAAAGCCGACAGTATCGAAACAGCATAAGAAAATAATTAAGGGACTTTGGATATTTCTCCAAAGCCCCTTTTTTCATATCTTCGTTATAAAAGACAGCTCCTTTTCTTTTCCTTCGTCCAGAATATTTATCAGTCTAAAAGCGGGTCCCGTAGGATGAGTTCTCCCCAGTTCCCATGCTTCCACAGTTTTTACAGAAACACCCAGATAACTTGCAAAAGCAGCCTGAGTCATTCCTGCCTTGTTTCGTATTGCTTTAATTTCTGTATTAGTATATTTTTTTACGGGCTCGAAAATAAAAGTAGTGCTCCTACCTTTCTTTAATCCCTTTTCAATTTCTATAGCTTCTTCCAAACCGGTTTTTAAATCATCAAAAAACTTACTCACAGAAATCACCTCCGAATACGTTGTGCTTCTTCTTTGAGAGATTTAACCAATTTTTTCAAAACTCTTTTTTCTTCGTCAGATAGATTGCTTTGTTCATCTTTGGTAAAAGCGCTTACCAGATAGATGACTTCATATTCGGCAAAATCTGTATAACAGACCCTTACACTTCCGCTCTTCCCTCTGTGTTCCAAAGGGAATCGTACTTTCCTTATTCCGCCTGTTCCGGACATTACCGGTCCCGATTCCGGATCTTTTAAAAGAATTATTTGTAAAGCTAACAGGTCATCGTCATTTAAACCGATTTCTTTCCATCGTTTTGAAAATAAAGGTACCTCGATAAAAGTTCTTATCATAAAAATTCCTTTCTTACAGTATATACCCTACAATGTAGGGTGTCAACAGGTTACAAATATACAGATTTATAATTTAATATAATTGGAAAATGCGCAGAAATGCGCGCTTTGAAACAACTCTTATAGAGTTTTAGAAATCTTCATTATCCCCATAATCTTTCGAGAGAAAGATGAAAAGATAATATCATTTGTTATCAATAAAATCAATGAGAATTCAATTCAAGAATAATCACACTTCTAGATTTCAATCAAAAAAGTTATGCGGTGTTTTAGGAAAAGGATTTGCAGAAGAATCGAATACAAAATTTTAGAAAAAAATTGCACCATAATAACAAATTTGTTATTATATTTTAGGAGGATTTTGTTATGATTAGTTGGGAAGAAGTTAGAAAAGAATTAAATACAACAACTGAAGAGGAATGCATAATAGAATTTGAAAAAGAATTAATAAGAACCTTAGTTGAAATTCGCGAAAAACAAGGATTATCCCAAGCAGAACTAGCTTTAAAATGTAATATAAAACAGTCCTCAATAGCCAGAATGGAAAAATCAATCCACTCGCCACAGATTGACAGTCTACTGAAGATTTTGGTTCCTCTTGGATATACTTTGAAAATAGTACCAATAAAAAAAAGCAAAATAAGAAATGAATGTTATTAATTGAATTTTTTAATAGAATCAAAGTCATAATTGAAATTGAGAATAAACCGGAAAGAAATAATAATAAATTGGAAATCAAATAAATTGACTAAAAATCAAATGATTGAAGCGTGTATAAGAAAGGTTTATTAAATAAACAATGATTAAACATTTTGGATGTAATCTTAAGGCTGAACCAACAAAACTGACAAGAGATAATTATGCGCCTATAACGGATAAAAACAGAATAAATAATTCTTTCCTTTCATCAAATAAGCATGAGATTTTATCGCATACTCTTCTAGAACATTCGTTGGATGAAGAATTTGAAAATCAAAAGAAATGGAATAAAGAAGAATTTGAGCATTTTGTAAAAACATATCCAAACTGGGACAAAATGATTTATGAAGAAAAGGAATATTATGAAAAAGAACCTATAATTCCTGAAAAATTAAAAGATTTATCAATTATTGACTTAGCTTTAATTAATAATGCTGAATACGAAGAATATAAGGCAAAATATAAAGAATGGAAAGAAAATGAAGAAAAAAGATTAGCAAAAGATAATAATGAATTCATCGGACATCTAATGGTTAATCTAAGAAAAAGGATGATTCAAAAGAGAGAACGTTGGTTAGAAGCATATAAAGAATTAAATAAACACCCAGAATATATTAGAGAACTTCCAGATTTAGAACATGAATTAAATAAACCACTAAAAAATGTTAAAGAAGATATATTATGGGATTTGTTTTTTGATTCTTATTTGTATTTTGGAAAAACAATGGGCTATTTATCTTTAACGGGAAGCAAGATTCAACAGGCTAAAGCATTATATAATTTTGATTTAAATATGAGTTTTTTTGATTCTTTATGTGAAGAAGAATTTATAGAAGAAATAAATTGCTTCTCCCAAAAACATAAAGAATTTAAAGAAGTTAAAGATTTAAATGAATATAATAATGTTGGTGGGATATACGTAATGGTTTTAGATGAATATAAACAGGTATATATAGGTGTTGCGGATAATGTAAAAAAACGAATTCTTGAGCACTGGAGAAATAAGAAACCATTAGACAGACTAATTTGGGGAAATATTGAGAATAGTATTCTGAGTATTGACTCGTTTTGTTCACTTGATACAACAAGAATATTTGTTTCCAAAAGAGAAGACTATAGAGAATATGAAGCGGTTGCAGTAGAATCTTTTTTCCCTAATAAGTTTATTCTAAACAGAACAGGAGGAAGTCTAACGAATCCAATGGATGCTGCAAAAAATAATAAAACAAGATATTTGTTGTGATTAGATTTGAAAAATAAAACAGACGCGGGATTAAGTCCTGCGTCTGTTTTTTATTTTATAAGCAATTAAATTAAAGCCTTTAATTCGGTATATTCATATCCCAAAGCCTTTGCAACATTTGCGTTTGTAACTTTTCCTGCGTAGCAGTTAACGCCGGATTCGATTACTGCGCTCTTCTTGCATGCTTCTTCAAGACCGTCGGCCGCAATCTTGAGACCGTAACGAAGAGTTGCGTTGGTGAGTGCGATGGTACTTGTTCTGGGAACTGCGCCGGGCATATTTCCTACACAGTAATGAACAACGCCTTCTTCAATGTAAACGGGATCGTCATGTGTGGTAACATGAGAGGATTCGCCACATCCGCCCTGGTCTATGGCAACGTCTACGAATACTGCGCCGTCTTTCATCTCGGGAAGATATTTCTTCTTGAAAAGCTTGGGTGTCGAGCCGCCGGGGATTAATACGGAACCGATTACAAGGTCTGCATCTTTTACGACGCGTTCAACATTTGAGTCGTTGCTGACAAGTGTCTGAATATGTGCTCCGAACATGTTGTCGAGCTCTTCGAGTCTTTTAAGATTAACATCGAGGATGGTAACGTTTGCGCCCATACCTACGGCGATTTTACATGCGTTCATACCAACGGTACCGCCGCCTAAAATTACTACATTAGCCTTGGGAGTTCCGGGAACGCCTGCAAGGAGAATGCCTTCACCGCCGAATCTCTTCTCAAGGTATTTAGCACCTTCCTGAATGGATAAACGTCCTGCAATCTGTGACATCGGAGCAAGGCAGGGAAGGGATCTGTCGGTTTCCTGAATGGTTTCGTAAGCAACTGCTTTTACTTTGCCTGCAAGGAGTGCGTCAGCCTGTTCCTTGTCTGCTGCCAAATGAAGGTATGTATAAAGGATAAGACCTTCGCGGAATAAAGGATACTCTTCGGGAAGAGGCTCTTTTACCTTAATCATCATGTCTACGAGGTTCCATACGTCTGCGGCGTTGTCGATTAAAGAAGCGCCTGCATCAACGTACTCATTGTCTGAAAAGCCCGAACCGATGCCGGCTCCTTTTTCCATGTAAACATGATGTCCTGCAGCAATGTACGCCTTAACGTTGTCAGGAGTTAACCCCACTCTGAACTCATTGTTTTTGATTTCTTTCACGCAACCGATTTTCATATAAAATCTTCCTTTCTATATAAAATTTATTTCTTTTTAAAATATTTAAGCTTAACGTTGGTTCTGTAAAAATCTTTCGCCGTACAACCGGCTCTTCCGCCGCCGGCACAGGCACATGCACACGCACAGGCACAGGCACATCCGCCGGAGAAGCATGAACCGCTTCTTCTGCTTCCGCCGCCTCGCGAGCTTAATTGTGTGGACATATATGACGAGAACGGTACCGAATGAGGAACGTTTACACTCGATATATGCACGTAAGTATCGGGCGATGATGAAAGAGAATAGGTTCCCTTTCTTTTTCTTTTAAGAATTTCATCTTTATATTCCGAATATTTTTTAGGAACTTTATCTTCGATAACTTTGGTTTTCTTTTTGATTAAATTGGTTCCGCAGTATTGGCAGGATTCTTTTCCCGCAACTCTTGCAGCTCCGCAGTTGGGGCATTTGGCGTACATTTCGAGTATGGTACGAACTGTCTTTTTGGAGGAGCCCTTAAAACCGGAGCTGAATCTCCACCTTATCAGATGATACAGATAATAAAATAAATATATTGCCACTCCGATACCGCAGAGCGCAATGACGACAAGGAAGGAACCGTCATTAAAAATGGTGTGTTTGGTCGTCTTTATTTCTTTGCTTGTATCAAATCCGTAAGCATCATTCGGGTAAATGACATCAATAGTGACTTTCTCGCCTTTAGGAAGAGATGTCGTCCACACAAGGTAGTTATTGAAATCTTCCGTATATCCCGTAGTGGCGCGAAGAACTTTATCATTATTCCAGTAAATAATAAGATATTTCACATCGATATCGTCAAACCAGCCGGGGGTAAAGCGGTATACCGTTTCGCCTTCCGTCTCCATGTTCATCTGGTACATATAGTCCTGGGTGAACGAAAAGTTTAAATCAACAACTTCGCCGGCTTTATATTTTCTGTCGAGATCTATACGTATATATGAACCGCCGTCGCCCGAGTATGCGATCTTTTTAATACAGTCAGAGTTGGCCTTTATATTTGTACAGTGATTATTGGGGATTCCTATTTTTACCCATGTAAGCGGACCGTCGGTTGTCGAATCAAGAACTTTCCACCTGATATGATAATACATATCCAGAGTGGCATCTTCGTTGACATCCACGTGAATCGAATATACCTGTATTTCGTCAAGGTCCTTGGCATGGATATGCATGGGCAAAAGAATTACGATTGCCAGCGTTATGAAAAATGAAAGAACTGTTTTTAAGATAATTGATGAGATAGTAATGTGTTTTTCAGTCATTTGCCATTCCCGTAAAATTTCCGCCCCAATGATTATTTATCATAAAAAAACCACCATCTTCAATATTATCATAAAAATCATAAATAGGGTGATTTTTGATATTAAAATATGGTAAAATCATTTTGTTTGAAGTTGTTTTAAATAGTATTTTTAAGGGGACAGCATGAAAAGTAAAAAAAGAGAACTTGAATATGCACGCAATCATTTTAATGAAATACATCATACAACGTTAAATCCCGAAGGACCCGGCGTTGTTCGTATTCATCTGATTCCGCCCAAGGTTGAGGACGATTATATCGGACCGAGTATTGCCATCATTAACGGCCAGGATATCATTCCTGTCAATGTTTCGTGGAGTATTCTTTTAACCGAGTTTATCGAAGAAACCAACCTCTATAACGGTCGTGAAATAAACGAAGAAGATTTCAAAAATATCATAAATAATACCTGCGTTAAAACGGGCAAGGTTTATCCCATGATTCCGAAGTCCGTATTCAAAAAGGATCTTTTCAGAATTATGAACACCTTTAAGCAGGTAGCTTACCGCGAACCGGTTGACGAAGAAATCGGTTACATGAGCATCGGCGATTATGCGCCTTTTATGAAGGCTCCTCATCGTATGGACCTTATGGTTTCCGCCATGGAAAAAGACGGTAAATGGAACTGCAACCAGCGCTGCATTCACTGCTACGCGGCAGGGCAGAAAAATGCCAACGAGCAGGAACTTACCACAGACGAGTGGAAAGAGATTATCTTTAAGTGCCGCGAAATCGGCATTCCCCAGCTGACCTTTACGGGCGGCGAACCCACCATGAGAAAAGACCTCTTTGAACTCATTGACAGCGCAAGATGGTTTGTGACCAGACTCAACACCAACGGAGTTCTCTTAACGGAAGATTACTGCAACCGCTTAAAAGAAGTGTCTCTTGACAGTATGCAGATTACCTTTTATTCATATGACGAAAAGATTCACAACGAACTCGTCGGTGCCGACAATTATCAGAGAACCGTTGCGGGAATTAAGAATGCAATTAACGCAGGCTTAAGCGTCAGCATCAACACTCCGCTTTGTACGACCAACCGCGAATACAAGAAGACGCTCGAATTCTTACATGAACTCGGTGTTTTATACGTAACCTGTTCAGGCCTTATCACAACCGGTAACGCCGAAAAAGAAAGATCCGAAAAGCTTCAGCTTGAAACCGACGAGATAAAATCCATCCTAAAAGAAGCAGTCGAGTACTGCAGCGAGAACGGAATGGAAATAAGCTTCACGTCACCCGGCTGGGTTGAGAATTCCTTCTGCGACGAACTCGGAATTAATCCGCCCACATGCGGCGCATGCCTTTCAAATATGGCAATCACTCCTTCGGGCAAGGTTGTTCCATGTCAGAGCTGGCTCTCCGATGATGCACTGGGCGATTTCTTAAGCGATGAATGGGAGAACATCTGGTACAGCGAAAAGTGCAAGGAAAGAAGAGATTATTCCGCCAAGATGGAAGGCAAATGTCCTTTGAGAAAAGGCTGCGGAAACTGTTCCGAGATGGGAAGCCTTAAAGAAGAGGATAAGGAGGAGAGTTCTAATGAATAAGAAACATTCTGTTTTTTCCTCCGTTCTTTTGAAAGCAGTTCTTTCTCTTTTAGTAGTTCTGACACTGGGTTTGTTTTTACCAATCCACTCTCAGGCAAAGGATCTGGATGAAATCATTAATTATAAGATAAAAGTCGATGTCAACGAAGATGCCACGCTTCACATGGTATATCACATTGACTGGAAAGTACTTGATTCAACGAGTGAAGGACCTCTTTCGTGGGTGCTCATCGGTATTCCGAACAATAAGTACAAGAGTTACAAAGCACTTTCATCAAGCATTAAAAGCATGTCCTACTCGAGCAATGACGGAGCGCTTAAGATTACTCTCGACAGAAACTATAAAGCGGGAGAAATCGTTCCCATCGAATTCGAACTGGTTCAGGATTATATGTATCAGATGGACCATTTGACCGAGGGCGAAACGGTTTATGAATTTACACCCGGCTGGTTTGATGATATTAAGGTCGACAACCTTGAAATTTTCTGGAATGCAGACAAAGCAATATCGCATTCCCCTGCAAGCGACAATGTAAACAATTATTTTGCTTGGCAGACATCATTAGGCAAAGGTCAGAAATATAAAGTCAGCGTAACTTATCCGAATGATGCTTTTAAATTCGATACCTCGAAAAAGATAAAGCAGAGCAATCCGAAATTAAAACAGCTTTCATCGGCCTGCTGTCCGTTGTTTTTGCTGGCATTCTTTTTCTTTGGAACGTTTGGACTGTATTATTTCTTCAGTTACCTCGGATGGGTTTCCAGTTCAGGATTCAAAGGAACTTCCACCAAAGTTGTTCGTACGGTCGTTGAGTACATGACCAACTGTCCCAACTGCGGGGCTCCCCGACAGGAAGGCAAAGAGGCCTGCGCATACTGCGGTACCAACATGATCAAGTCCAAGACCAAGGTTGAAGAAGAAAAAGTTCCGAAGAAGTTCTCCGAATTCAAAGACGAAATTCTTGAAAATAAAGAAAACGGTACTTACAAACTTAAATCTTCACCGAACACCTACGTTCATGTATCGACCATCGTTGTTCCTCACAGCACATCGTTTAAGTCATACATGAAGACTCAATCCCAGTCCCGTGGCGGTGGCTCCAGAGGCGGCGGCTGCGCACATTCTTCATGTGCCTGCGCCTGTGCGTGTGCCTGCGCTTGTGCGGGTGGCGGAAGAGCCGGCTGTACGGCAAAGGATTTCTACAAAACTAACCTTAAGCTTAAATACTTTAAGAAGAATAAAAAAGAAAAATAAAACTAATCCTCACGAAACAAAAAGTTTTGTGAGGATTTTTTATATCACTTGACAATATGGGATATATCCCCTAAAATCAAAGTAAGAAGGAGATATTTATGCCGATAGAATAGGAGTCAGATATGTTTCATAAAGCCGTAGATTGTAGATTCAAAGAAAACTGTATAGTGGAAGTTACGTTCCAGGATGGAAAAGTAAAAGAATATTGCCTGAAAGATATGTTTGATCAGTATCCTATCATGAAAGCATTGCAGAACAGAGAATTGTTCAATTCCGGAAAACTGGTTGGAAATTATGGAATTATTTGGAATGATGATATTGATCTTGAAGTTGAAACCGTATATGAATGCGGAGTTACTGTCAGAACGGAAAAGGTTTCGTATCATATAGATCTTGGCAATTCATTCAAAAAAGCAAGAGCTGAATTAGGAATATCTCAAAAAGAACTTTCAAATAAAACCGGAATTGACCAGTCGGATATATCCAAAATAGAATGCGGAGCCGGAAATCCCTCCCTGGACACGTTGGTCTGTTTGGCGGAAGCTCTGAATACAGACATTAAGATTACATTAGAAAAAAAATCCTCATAAAAGATTTATTATAATCAAAACCTACACCTTCAAATGTAAAAAAGCATTTGGAGGTGTTTTTATGATGAAGGCAAAAGGAATAAATAATTTAAAGATGAAAGGGTAAAAATAGCAACTTTTCACAAACTTCAAAGTTAGAGTTGACAAACCATATTTGCAAGATTATTATAATAAACGATTAAGTAATCGTTTAATCGTTTATCGACGCCGAATCGTATCGACTGAGAGAAAACATTTTCTCCTCAAGAAGAATAACGCATTTTAATTTGCCATTATAGCAAAATAAAAACATTTAACCTACGACATTTTGAATTGAGAGCACTTCGCTACTCGGCTTATGATAAAAATACAATTAAGCGAGCGTTTAATGAAAAAGAGCATCTTTTAAGGAGGACGATATGTCTGAACAGGAAAGAAAATTTTTGGAAATAGTTGATTTAAAGAAAGGCTTCGGTAGCGGAGATACGAGGCAGGAAGTACTTAAAGGCATGAACTTTACGGTATCAAAAGGCGAGTTCTGTGTACTCCTTGGACCGTCGGGCAGCGGAAAGTCCACACTGCTTAACATCATCGGCGGAATCGACAATCCTGACGCGGGATATATCTCGATTAACGGCGACAAGCTTCGCGACATGGGCGAAAAAGGCCTTACAAAATACAGAAGAAAACATCTCGGATATGTATTCCAGATGTACAACCTCATTCCCAATCTTAACGTCAAAGAAAACATTGAAGTCGGTGCTTATCTTTCCGACAACCCCCTCGAAATAGACGATTTACTTAATACCCTCGGTCTTTACGATCACAGATACAAACTTCCGAACCAGCTCTCCGGCGGACAGCAGCAGAGAGTTTCAATCGGACGCGCCATTGTAAAGAACCCTGACATTTTACTCTGCGACGAGCCCACAGGTGCGCTTGATTACAACACATCCAAAGAAATCTTAAAACTCATCGAAGACGTAAACAAAAAATACGGCAACACAATCATCATGGTTACCCACAACGAGGAAATAAAAAAGATGGCCGATCATGTCATCAAATTAAGGGACGGACAGGTCCGCCACAACGACATGAACGAAAACAAGATCTCCGCAACGGAACTTGACTGGTAAAAGGAAAGAGTTATGAAAGAAAAGAAAAAGAGAAAAATCATAAATCCCCTCATAAAAAGAGTTCCCAAGGAACTGCTCGGGGAATGGAGAAAATACCTCGTAATATTCTTACTTCTCTCCCTGACCATCGGATTTGTTTCGGGAATGTATGTGGCCAACCACAGTATGCTGATTTCAATAGCAAACGCAAACCGCGACAACAAACTTGAAGACGGCCACTTTGAACTTGAAGAAAAGGCAAGTGACGAATTCATAAAAGCCATCGAGTCCGGTGAGAAGATAGATTTACGGGCATACTTCATCGATGAGGCCCACAAGGAAATCGATGAAAAGATTGAGGTGGAAGCTCCCAAAACCTTAAAAGAAGAAGTTGAAAAAGAAGTAAGAAAAACCGTAAAAGAAGTTCTTCCCGACGCTATCGACGAGGCTTTAAAGAGTAAAGAATACTTAGACGAAAAAGAAAAGGCCAGAACGGAAGCGTACGAAGAAGCCGAGGACGAAATCAACGAGGAGTTTGATAAGCAGGACGCGAAAAAGTCCAAAGCAACACTTGAAGCCGAGAAGAATTTCAAGGCAACACCGGTAGTCTTATATGAAAACTTTTATAAGGACGTTACCGAAGACAACGACCTTGACGGCAACTCAGACGGAAAGGTCAGAATCTACGCATATGAAGACTACATCAATATGGCGAGCTTTAATGAGGGCAGGAAACCTGAGACAGAAGACGAAATCGCCATCGACAGAATGCATGCGGACAATAACGACCTTAAAGTCGGTGACAAAATAAACGTCGGCGGCAGAGAATACACCATCACCGGACTGCTTTCGTATGTAAACTATGCAACTCTTCATGAAAAGAACACGGACTTTATGTTTGATGCTATAAGTTTTGACGTTGCAATGGTAACGCCCGAAGCATGGGAAAACACCAAAGGCAACATCCATTACACATATGCGTTCAAGTACGTTGATTCTTTTGAAAACGAAAGCGAACAGAAAAAAATGTCAGACGATTTTTTGTCCGCACTCATCACTCAGAGTATAAAAGAAGAAAACGATTTGACGGATTATGTTCCCGAATATGCCAACCAGGCGGTTCATTTCGCACCCGACGATATGGGTTCAGATAAGGAGATAGGCGGCGTGCTTCTCTACATTCTGGTTTTCGTTCTTAGTTTTGTATTTGCACTGACCATCATGTCAACGATTACCAAAGAATCGACGGTTATCGGAACGCTCAGGGCTTCGGGCTACACCAAGGGCGAACTGATAATACATTATATGGCAACGCCTGTTTTCGTAACACTTTTCGCGGCGCTTGTCGGAAACATCCTCGGCTATACGGTTCTTAAAAACACTGTGGTCAGCATGTATTTTAACAGCTACAGCCTTCCCGCATACAAAACATACTGGTATTATGAGGCATTCGTAAAAACAACGGTCATTCCGGTAATCCTTATGATCCTTATAAACTTCGTGACGGTTGCGTATATGTTAAGACTCTCGCCCCTTAGGTTTATTAGAAAAGATTTAAAAACCACCAGGAGGAAAAAAGCCATCCGACTTCCGAGATTTAAGTTTTTAAGAAGATTCAGATTAAGAATTCTTTTACAGAACATTCCAAATTATATGGTCCTTTTCGTTGGCATTTACTTCGCTGTATTCTTAATGACCTTTGCGTTCGGCCTTCCGACCACACTTGATAATTACCAGAAGCATGCGACCGACGATATGTTTGCGAAGTATCAGTATGTTTTAAAAACAAACGAAGACGATGACGGAAACAAAATTACAACATCAGTCATCGATGCGGAAAAGTTCAGTATGGCAACCTTATACACGACTGACGGAATACGCGTAAACGAACCCATCGGTATTTACGGTCTTGAGGCCGACAATGAATACATTCCGCTTAACAACAAAGTTTCGGGAAACGATGTATTGATTTCAAGTTCCTACGCAGATAAGTTTGGGTTAAAAGAAGGAGATGCAGTTACCCTAAAAGAAAGATACAACGACAACGAATATACTTTTAAGATCGTCGGAATATACGATTATATAAGCGGACTCGGAATCTTTATGTCGCTTGACGGCTTTAACGAAACATTCGGAAATCCCGAAGGTTCGTTTAACGGATTTTTGTCAAACGAAGAAATAAAAGATATCGATCCGGATTATATCGCAATGACAATCACCGAAGACGATATCATGAAAGTATCAAATCAGCTCAACCACTCTATGGGCAACTATATGAATTATTTCAAAGTCATCTGCCTTGTGTTTGCATTTATCCTGATTTACCTTTTAACCAAGGTTATAATCGAGAAAAACGAAAATGCCATTTCGATGGTAAAAATCCTCGGATATTACAACGGTGAAATCGCAGGGCTGTATCTTTTAACCACGACATGGGTTGTGATTTTATCGAGCATAGCATCAGCATTTTTAGCAGCCAAGTCGCTTGTGCTTGTATGGAATATTATCCTTTACAGAATGGACGGCTGGCTTCCCGCATACGTTCCTCTTTCAAGCTACGTAATGATAGTTTTGATGGTTATCGCCGCATACTTACTCGTAATGATTATCGATTACAGACGAATCAAGAGAGTTCCGATGGATCAGGCGCTTAAAAATGCGGAATAGCTCATAAAAGAAAAAACAGGCTTTATTTTGTCGATATTAATATGGGATTTATCCTGTTTTTATAATTTAGAATATATGATAAACTTAAAAGCGTGGTTACAGAAATGTAATCATGCTTTTTTGACAGTAATTGCGCGAACAATCAAAAATGGTTGTTTTGTACTAAATAATTATATACGGAGGTTTACATGGTTACAGCAAAAAACCCGATTATGCCGGGATTTTATCCGGACCCTTCCATCTGCGCGGTGGGAGAAGATTACTATCTTTGCAATTCGACATTTTCATATGTTCCGGGACTTTCCCTGATGCACAGCAAAGACCTGGCACACTGGGAGCAGATAGGAAATGTACTTACAAGACATTCACAGATTCCTTTGGAAGGCGCTGACCATTCACAGGGTCTCTTCGCACCGACCATCAGATACAACAACGGAATCTTTTATGTTATATGCACCAATGTTACGCATGGCGGAAACTTTATTGTAACCGCAGAGAATCCCGAAGGTCCCTGGTCAGAGCCTCATTATCTTGAGGATGCTGACGGAATCGATCCTTCACTCTTCTTCGACGAAGACGGAAAGTGCTATTATATCGGTACACATCCCAATCCCGACGGAGTTAAGTACAACGGAGACTGGTTTATTTATATCGCTGAAGTTGATCTTGAAAACTGGAAAATCGGCGAGAAAAAGAATGTATGGAACGGCGCACTCAAAGGCTGTATATGGCCCGAAGGTCCGCATATCTATAAAGAAAACGGTTACTACTACATCATGCACGCCGAAGGCGGCACAGGGCCTGAGCATTCAGTTATGATTTGTCGAAGCAAGGATATCTGGGGTCCCTATGTGGGCAACCCCAAGAACCCTATTCTTACTCACAGACATCTCGGCAAAGACTATCCGATTAAATACGTCGGACACGGCGATATCATAAAAACACCTAACGATGAGTGGTTTATGACAGTGCTTGCGGTAAGACCTCTTGAAAGATTTACGACGATGGGCAGAGAAACCTTCCTTTGCAAATTCATCTGGGAAGACGACTGGCCCGTAGTAAATCCCGGCGTCGGTATGCTCACAGACACCGTTGAAATCAATCTTCCCGAATGGTTCCCCGAAAAGGAC
>JAGCVT010000086.1 GCA_017962225.1 Lachnospiraceae bacterium | reverse complement strand
TGGATTTTAAATGCTGCAAGGTCAATTTCATTATAATATTCATTAGTTTCTCGCCTCATCTTTCGTAATCTGACCGTCCTCGATTGTAATAACTCTGTCCGCGCTTAAAGCAATTCGTTCGTCATGTGTGATAATGATGACTGTCTGGTTGTTTTCGCGGTTGAACTTTCTTAAAAGTGAGATAATTTCCTTGCTGTTTTTGGAATCAAGGTTACCTGTGGGTTCATCTGCTAAAAGAAGCGCAGGGTGATTAATCAAAGCACGGCCGATGGAAACTCTCTGCTGCTGTCCGCCGGATAACTGGTTGGGTAAGTGTTTAAGTCTGTCGTTAAGACCGAGCTTTTCAACTAAATCTTTTAAGAGCTTCTTGTCGGGTTTCTTTCCGTCTAAAAGAATCGGAAGAGTCATGTTTTCCTCAACATTTAAGATAGGGATCAGATTGTAAAACTGATAAATAAGTCCGATCTGTCTTCTTCTGAAAATCGCAAGATTGTTTTCGTTTAACTTTCCGATATCGGTATCGGAGATGATTACCTGGCCTGAGGTCGGGGTGTCAACACCGCCGAGTATATGTAAAAGAGTGGATTTACCGCTTCCGGAAGGTCCGACGATTGCAACAAACTCGCCCTGTTCAACTTCAAAGGAAACATCCTTTAAGGCATCAACTTTGGTTTCGCCTTTTCCGTATTCCTTACAGAGATTTTTGATTTCAAGTATTTTCATTTTGTACTCCCTTCGTTAGTAAAATGTGTATGTTTATTAAGCGCTTTTTTTCTTTCTTTGAGACCATAATAAAAAAGCCACCTTACAAACAAGTGACTTTTTTATTACAGTTTTGTAATATTTCAAATTTTATTCTGCATCGGGAGCATATTCGGTAATCGTCATTACGTCATTGCTCTGAAGGTCGGGTTTTTCTTTCGTATTTTTAAGATATGTATCAAAGAATTCTGTAAAGCATTTACAGAGATTCTCATGCATTAACTCTGCATCGAGCTTGCCCGTCAGGCTTCTGATGGATATCATGTGCTTCATATCGGAGAAGCCGACGTGAGCCATATCTCTGAAGACTACACCGTACGCAGGGGCTTTGTGATTGATGAAAACTCTGGTTTCTGCCTTTAAGTTGCCTTTGCAGCTTATCTGAAGGAAGGGTTTTTCCTGAATCCTGCCGTGATTTTCCCCGAAAGGTGCGCCGTCTATGTTGATACCACAGACTATTTCAGGCTCGTCAAAGCAAAGTGCATAGGCTGTGGCTCCGCCGAGTGAATGTCCGCAGGCTGCGATGCCGGGCTCAAAATCAATCATGTCTGAAAGATTTTCTTTTGCATAATCTATGGCATTCATCGTATCTTTTTCCCATTCGGTGATTCTGCTTCGTACGAACGCACAGTAATTCTGCTGCAGTTCCTCGAACTTTTCTGCAAGTTCGCGGTTGTCTCCGTTATATTTTATGAGTTTGTATGCGTTAAAAAAACCGCCGAGCATCGGTTCGTACTGCTTGTTCTGGATTCCTTTCATTGCAAAAACATGTGTACCGTCGTCGAATTCCGTGCAGACGGCATCGTAAGGATGACCTACGCTTATAACTACATATCCTTGTGATGCCAGCTCGATGCAAAGAAAAGAATTTCCCTCACGGAAAGACAAAAGTCCGTGATTAAACATAATAAGAGGGAATTTCTGCCCTTCGATTTTAGGGGCATTTTCGTAACATTCCGAAATATTATCGCCTTCGGCATCGGCTTTTTTAAAATTCACCGGGACGTGCATTGACTTTTTAAGCCCCATAGCCATGTTTTCGGTCATGTATTTTGCCTTCGGAAGGTCTTTTACGGATTCTTTTAATACGGGATAGTAAACCCTGGCCGGCACTTTTCTTTTGGTGCCGGGTTCAAGGGCCTCTTTTCTGTCGGTATAAACCGTATATGTAAATGTTCCGACTGCGTATTCGCCGGTGGGTGAGGGTCTTTTAGTCATTTATGCTACCTCCTAAAAGAAGAATAATTGATTTTGCCAGTGTCCTGAAAAGAACTTTCGGATCTGCTTCGGTTTGAGGCCCTTCATTTCTGTAGCAGGCATTAAGGATGCAGAATTTCTCGATTCCCGTGTATGAAGAAGATATATATAATGCGAGTTCTTCGGGTGTGACTTTCATGTCATAGCCGTTTTTTGCAGCTGCACTAATTATTCCCGGAACACTTTTTTTAAGATAGTCCATATTCCCTGGAGTCTTAATTCCCGACATGATTTTGGCTGCCCGCACGGGTTCGTTTATGGCTATCACTCCGAGATCGAAGTTGATTTTTTGAACATCGAGAAGATGAGCTTTCATTGCTTCTGCCAAAATATCAAAAATTTTGAAAGTGATTTCCTCAAAAGAATAATCATTTTTTATAAGCTCTTCCATGGGCGTGATAATGTCGTATTCCGTCCGCATTCTTGAGACCATATCCGCAAAAATATCGTCAAGACCGTTGTAATATCGGTATATTGCACCCTGGGACAAACCCGTTTCCGCTATAACATCGGATATTGTGACCATTTCCGCGGGCTTTCTTAAGCAGACATTATAAGCTGCATCCACTATCATTTTCTTTTTGTTTTCCGTATATTCTGGAGTGACTTTCGGCATTTGGTATCCTTTCTCTTGGAAAATGAAACAACTTTCATTTAATGAAACCGGTTTCATTTTAAATCTGATGTATTGTTTTGTCAAATATGAATTTAAAGATTAGGAAGAGTTGTAGTATAATGAATTTGCATATATTTTATGAGACAAGTTGTGTCTCATTCAGTAAATATGGGCATTTGCTCGTTTTGTGTCCTGTAAATAATTCTGTGTCCGGGATAGGATGTAATCACAGACAAGCCGAAGACGAAAAACAAAATCGGCGAAAAAACATATTGATTACAGGAGGACACAGTAATGAAAAAAGAAGTTATCTCAACAGTTTTAAGAATGGTTTTTGCAGCAGCAGGTATCGTATTAATCATCTTATCGATGTGCCTTAATCAGACACAGCCTTATCTTACGATAGGATTGGGATGTGTGGCTCTGGCAAACATTATTTGCTGGGTATTAACCGGATTTAACAAAAAGAAAGGAAACTAAAATGGATCAGCAGAAAATCGGAGCATTTCTTAAAGAATTAAGAAAAGAAAAAAATATCACTCAGGAAGAACTCGCAGAGAAAATGCTTGTATCCAGAAGAAC